>PBCW01000077.1 GCA_002718015.1 Rhodospirillaceae bacterium | reverse complement strand
TCTCTTTGACAACTCTATAGCAGGACGCATCGCTCCAACATAGTTTCCTAGATGTGGTGAGCCATTAGTGGTAATACCGGTTAAGACAGAAGCCATGCTAAAGTATGAAAAACACCACTTGGATTGTGTTACTTAATGGAAGTTGATTGGTAAGCCTTACACAATGAGGTAAATTTGTAAATTGAGATTTCTGTATTGCTAAATTTAAGCTAATACAACAAATCAAAAGACCAAAAGACTCACTGGGGATGGTAATAACAATGCTCAGCGCCTTACACAAACGTTTTGAGGCGCAAACCGATTGATTTGGCGTACTTCTGGTCAATTTTCAGTATAGGGCTTCTCAGGATTTATTTGAATTAAACAATTTATATGATTCCGTGAAATCGAGAGCTTAGCCATTAGCGACGAAAAAGATATGGATAAAACTGGGTGGACAAATATAGATTTGACTCCTCAATTAAAGAAAGTAAGAGAAGGGCAAGAGCGCTTGTTTTAATAAAACAGAGATAAAAGAATCTGCTGTAAAAGATTTGAAGTTCACGACAACGAGAATACATGAAACAAGAATCAGAGAACGACTAGAGCCAGATATGAGAATCAAAACACTTTACTCCATGCCGCTGACATTATACGAGATAGATTTGTTGCACTATACGAGCATTGGTACCGACAAAGAGTATTTCGCAGATGCTCTGATTCTAAAGGCCCTAGACTTCGAGGGTGAGAAAAAATTTACCAAAATGGACAGACCAAAACTACTCGGTTTACGAAGAGAAACCCTGGAAGCAATGTATCTCGAAATGTTTGCCAATGATATGACTTTGAGTCATACATTCCATTGATGCAATCTGATCACGAAGAAGAGAGAGCATTGATGTAAAACTGGAAGTGAGATAGGCATATGCTGCTGAGAAGAATTTTGTAGTCGCGTTTGAACATCTACATCTATCGAGAAGGTTAGTTGAACTAACTATCAGCTTTCACAAATCATACGCCGTATCTTGCGTTGCCCCTAAGGGCAAAATATAGACCACCAACGTATAAACTAACATGCAAGTAATCTCCCCAAATCACATCCAATAAACTTGTGGGACTCATTAGCCAGATTACTCCCGTGACCACACAGGTCATCGTGATACCACTAAATCTTGTAATCAAGTCTCCTATGTTCCATGTGACCGCCTGGTAGAACTCGCTAAACCACTTGTGCCATGGAAAAATACCAACGATTCCCCCAAAAATAAGTCCAATAGCAGAACCAATCTCGCCATAAGTTACAAACCACCATACAATATATGGCAAGTTCCACATATCTGCCACTTCGCCATCCACTGGAAACTTACTAAGTCCTTGCTGTAAGAACATAACACTAAGCGGTATTCTTAGTAAAAATGTGGCGAGAGGTGCTTCTACTTTTGGAATGTACTTCATACTTTTTCTGTTTGTTTTGCGTAGGTGGCGAAATTAATGCTGTCAGTAAATAGCGAAGCTCCAAACCTTCTCGCAACGATTTTTCCTCTCAAGGTCTTCGTTTTATCATGACCACTTTTGTCAAATGCAAAAGGCGGCGCAAAAATATTTTTTTCAAGGAAAGTTTGCGGCATTATGAGATTTGAGGACCACATTGCGCAAATGACGCAAGGAGTAATATTTCGTGACATCAAGGCATAAGTTATAAGATCTAACTCATGAGACAGAAGATACTGTTTAAAACAGAAATGGCACGGAAAAAGGCGACAAATCTTTAGTGCTCGCTTCCTATTTTTCTTATGCTTATTACGAAGTGTATTAAGTACGCTTACCGTCCCTGTATTTTGATTGTGATTTGTCATATAACTTTTGGCGTATCGCGTTAAAATTCGCTGACAGGAGAATGCCGAAAAGCACTGATGAGCAATAAATCGAAACCCACATAACCATAAGTACTGAAACATCAAATAGCTTTTCCATTATCAAGTTCCTGTTCATAAGCGGGTTATATCCTCTAACGATGGTTCAAAACATTTGGTTCTTCGCAAAGTACTAATTTAGACTGAGAAATAACACGTTAGCAGTCCCTCAGCGTCTCGCTAAGACGATTTATCACTCAATCACGCACTACAATCGTCTGGTCAGCAATTCAGCAAGCACTTCTCAGGAATTGGGTAAAAATTTAGGAAATCTGAGTTTTACTCAATATCACAAATGTCACCTCTCTCGGAATTCATTACATTTCTCGCACTCGACAAGGAATTAACAAGGAAAACGGAGACTTGCATAAAGCACTGATTTTATTGAAAAATGCTAGGAATTTTAAATGTAAGGATGCTTAATAATCACTAAAGAAACATTGGATTTTTTAGTGAAAAACGACAGATACACTTACAGAATCGCAGCTTAAGGAACTATTACTGGTTTCACGGGTAGCGATCGGAGTCAGAGTCGAACATCAGGAGCATCAAGATGAAAAAAGCACCAGTTTTTAACGAGAAGCAGTACAACAGTCTTTTAAACGCAAATGATGACTCGATATGCTGACAGAAACAGAATGATGGTTGTTTTGTCATATCGAGTTGGGTTGAGGGCGTGTGAAATCGCAGCAATCACTGTAGGAGATGTCTTAAACAGTGAAAATAATGTCAGAGAGACAGTAATTCTCATAGCACATCAGACAAAAAGGTCGAAATCGCATTCTCTCTTTCTCAGCGACTCTGTACGAAAAGAAATTGCTAAATACATAAAAGCCACAAGGAATTGCTAATTACTCGGAAATCGCCTCTGCTTCGATCTCATAAGGGCGGAAAAATGCTTAGTCATGCAGTTCAGATCGTGCTGAAGGATCTGTATCGGAAAATAGGGTTAGACACTTGCTCTAGTCATTCAGGAAGACGCACTTTTATCACAAATCTGAGCGATAAAGGAGTCAGCACGAGAGTCATTCAGGAACTAGCACGACACTCGTCATTAGCAGTCACACAGCAATACATCGATGTCAGCGTCGACAAGTTACGAAATGCAGTGAATCTGGTTTCTGGATGAATGAGAGGGGAGCGCTACACTCTTTGTAGTAGACTTGATTCTAAGTCACTGATCTTATCGTGGTAAAAAAAATAATTCGAAACAGCAAGTTACGCTCCTAAATACGCACTACAAACACTTAAAAAATTTCCATAAAAGCAATAATATACACGCATGTCACTGTCGAGTGGGAATAAGCATAAATTTTTAATGTGTTGAATTTATTGGACATTGTCTTATAAGTTTACTACAAACTCACTACAAAGTTTTTGTATTTACTGAAAATCATTAAAAACAGCATCAGTTTATAGTTGAATCGGAAAACACTGACGTTTCACGACATCGGTGTTTTTTTTGGATGGAATTTAGTTGTATGTATACAAGTAGATAGGGACGTATGAAGAAGAGTCGAATGCAAGCACTACTCAACAGCCTTTTAGAGCACTATCAGAACGGACGATTAGAGGACGCTGAAAAGCTAGCGGTATCGATTACTCAAGATTTTCCTGAGCATCAATTTGCCTGGAAAGTACTAGGTGCAGTATTCGGAGCAATGGGGAAAAAGTCTGAAGCCGTTGATGCTAATCAAACAGCAGTTGCATTATCTCCTCAAGATGCTGAAGCCCACAGCAACTTGGGCGTCACGCTCAAAGAACTGGGAAGATTAGATGAGGCTGAAGCAAGCTATAGACAAGCGATAGCTCTGAAGTCTGACTACGCGGAAGCCTACAGCAACTTGGGCATTACGCTTCAAGAACTAGGGAGATTAGACGAAGCTGTAGACAGCTATGCTCAAGCGATAGCGTTGAAACCTGAGTTTGCCAAAGCCCACAGCAACTTGGGCGTCACGTTCCAAGAACTAGGAAGATTAGATGAGGCTGAAGCAAGCTATAGACAAGCGATAGCGTTGAAAGCTGACTATGCTGAGGTCCATTATAACTTGGGCAACACGCTTAAAGAATTAGGAAGATTAGGCGAAGCTGTAGACAGCTATAATCAAGCGATAGCGTTGAAGCCTGACCATGCCGAAGCACGTAACAACTTGGGTTTTACGCTCCAAGAACTCGGCAAATTAGACAAAGCGTTGGCAAGCTATATACAGTTGATAACGTTGAAGCCTGACTTTGCTGAAGCCTACAGCAACCTGGGCATTACGCTTCAAGAACTAGGGAGATTAACCGAAGCTATAGTTAGCTATAATCAAGCGATAGCGTTGAAGCCTGACTATGCTGATGCCTATATAAATCTCGGTGCCGCTCTCAAAAACCGAAAATTCAATTCACCAAATCCCAAGCTCTATCCCTCGTTAACCAAGCTCTTGACTATAGGAAACTTTGCGCGTCCTATCGATGTGGCTGGCTTCATATTAAGTCTGCTAAAGCATGATACCCAAATTAAGGATTCCCTGGTTAAGAAAAATTGTACTGCGAGCCTTAGTGAGACGACTTCCATTATTAGAAGTTTAGACAAAGTTACGCTTCTTCATCAGCTGATGCGTGTTTGTCCACTTCCTGAGCTCGAGTTTGAGCAACTGTTTGTTGTCATACGAAGCTTGCTTCTCAAAAATTTGGATGAATTGGAGATCTTTCCTGAACTCATCTATTTTCTGTCGACACTTTCGATTCATTGTTTTACTAATGAATATGTTTACCTTGAAAGTGACGAAGAGAAATATTTGGTCGAACAATTACAAACTAAGATTTCTAGAACCATGGTGCAATCAAAGCAGCCAGAAGTGATAGAGATTTTGTGTCTGGCTTCTTACCGTCCGTTACACCAATATGCTTGGTGTCAAAAGCTGGAATCTCTTGATAACTTAAAAGAGGTAAAGAAGAGATTGATAGAAGAACCATTTCAAGAGAGCATGATAGCTAAAGAGATTCCTGTGTTAGAAGAAATATCCGACGATGTGTCTCTAAAAGTTAGAGAGCAGTATGAGGAGAATCCCTATCCAAGATGGGTGAAACTCGACCTTCCAACAAAGGCACAACCAATAGCTGCAATTATTGACGAGTTAAAGCTTCAGCTCCATTCTGAAAAAATAAAGAACGTTAGTGCTCCGTTAATACTAATTGCGGGTTGTGGTACGGGGCAGCATTCAATAGGCACCGCTTCTCGTATTTCAAATTGCCAGGTCACTTCTGTAGATTTAAGCCTTGCGAGCCTAGCTTATGCACAGAGGAAATCTAATGAATTATGTTTTGCCAACATAGAGTATTTGCAAGCCGATATTTTAAATCTTCATCAAATAGGCAAGGAATTTGATATTGTTGAAAGTGCGGGTGTCCTTCATCATTTGAATGAGCCGATGGCTGGATGGAGAGTTCTCGTGGATTTATTAAAGCCAGGTGGTTTGATGAAGATCGGTTTGTATAGTGAGTTGGCACGACGACATATTGTGAAAATTAGAGAGGAAATAGCTTCCATCGAACTCGGGACGTCTGCGACTGAAATCAGAAAGTTCAGACAATCATTGGCAGAATCATCTGATAAGAATCATCAGCGATTAACTGAATCGAATGACTTTTTTAGCATGAGTACGTTGAGGGACCTAATATTAAACGTGCAAGAGCATCGTTTTACCCTCCCGCAGATGAAAAACTGTCTCGACGAGTTGGGATTAAAGTTCTGTGGATTTGAGAATAAAGACGTTATCTCAGATTTTAGAAAAGTTCATAACAATGAAACGGATATCTATGACTTAGAATTGTGGCATCAGTACGAGGAAAGAAACCCCCGAGTGTTTGCTGGAATGTATCAGTTTTGGTGTCAGAAGACACTATCCTAGCATTAAGTATTTTAGATAATCACATTACTGTCGCTGATACGCAAATCAAGCATGCAGTGAATCTAGTCTCTCTATGAACGAGAGGGAAGCACTTCATACTTTGTAGTAACACGAGTTGTAAATCATTGATTTTTGGTTGTCAGAGAAAAAGGTTGGAAAATCAGTAACTAAGGTCACTACATACTTACTACATAGTGTTTTTAAATGTTCATAAAATCAACAGTTTACGAGCGTGTTATTGTCAACTGGGAGTAGCTTAAATTTTTTAAGCTATTGATATAAATGAGGAACTTTTAGGGGGATCGCTACATACTATTCGGTCTTGGGTGTTATTTTTCAGTAGGTTAGAACTACAAACTACAGACTCACTGCATAAATTGGGTTCCTACTGAAAATCATAAAAAACATCATCAGTACTTAGTTGAATCGGAAAACACTGGTGTTACGACAACGGTATTTTTTTGAGTGATATTTTAGAGAACTCAGAATGACTAAATAATAAAACAATTAGGTGGCTGAATCGCACTAGTTATTGGACGGCGATTGCAAAATATCGAAGACGAATCAGAACGGTGATGTCTATCCATTACATATGTGGGTTCTGGAAGAAAGAAATATACAGGAGTAGTTTACGAACAAAACATTTAGAAACTGCACTTGAGAAACAAGAAGAAGCGTTTTACAAAATTCGATAAAATCGGTTCAAGATAATAAAATGTTTTCAGATCAAGCCACAACAGTCGCTGGATGATTCTCCGACTGGAAATCCGAAGAGGTGAAGTCACGAACGATCGCAATACAAAGACGCTCAACCACTACAACTTATACTAAGCGGAATATGGGAAAATCAGGAAGAAGAAATTCCAGGAGACACCTCCTGATCTTTACCCATATCTGACCACTGAATTTATACAGTATCGTCCATATCTTTATAAGAATCAGAATTTTCCGACACCTCGACGCCTTCCGTGATGCCAGAAATCATCGACAGGTAAAGAACAAGAGATGCCGCAGTTGAGATTATAGTTACAGCGAGTACTAAATTATCAAAAACATTGTCCATCATATAAAACCACTTAGAAGTTGGAAACACGTTACAAAACGATGTTTCTCGCTAATATGGTTCTAAAGTGAACTTAGAGTTCTGCCAACTTCCTGTCGTTTATTGGTCAAAAGTTAAATAAGAGTTATTTGCAGTAAGGATGCTGATTCAGAAGGAGATGGAAAAACACAAATTGAAAATGCAGATCAAGGGAAGGAAAGAGCGGTAAAAGTCGGTAGGAAAAAGTTCGCCAATTCAGTAACGATCGAGACGAAAATTCTGTTTAGAGAGGAAATCAATGTCGTTTTTGTCGAGACAAATTAGTCAAGAAAATGTGCGAGTACCACTTGTAAATGACATGCTTTTAAAAATTTACTAGGTGAGCCAATAAGACAAGTAATTAATCATTTTTTCGGAGATAAATAATGAATTGGGAGGCGATTAGCGCGATTGGAGAGATTACCGGTGCATTAGCAGTCGTAATTACTCTAGGATATTTTGGAATACAGGCTCGAGCGGCTCGAGAGGCAGCAGCTGACACCAATCGGCTTCACCGCTCCAACGGTGTCAGGGAGATAATGCTCGCAAGCATTGCGAACACCGAAATTAGGCAAGCACTGGAGAAAGGCCTGGGAACAAGTCCTTTACATGACATGTTTTCTAAAGAGCTTGGCATTTCTAAAGATGAAGCTTTCATCATGCACTGGACTATGCTTGCGTGGTTCTGGTTACACTGGGGACAGTATGCATCTACGATAACTAAGAAGGATATCGAAGAGCTTACGGGCGTTGTGCAAATATTCTACAATAATCCTGGCGTTCAACTCGTGTGGAACAACAGTCCTTTCGCTAAGCCCGCACTTGAGAATGACTTTGTTGACTTTATTGAAGAAATCATTTCTCCAACAGATATTAGCAATTGAATCCTGCAATCCTATCGAGATATTGAAGCGTATATTTTGACATGGACATTAACTTTTCCTAAAAACTTTAAAGGGAAAAAGTCCAGAAATCGATCGAAGGAGAATTGCGAAATACTAGAGCACAGAAGACTGTGGAGGTACGGAGGAACCAGGGGCTGATATCGAATATCCAAAGCTTACGGCAAACTCAACTAAAGCGAGAAAATGATTAAGTGGAAGAAGACGGAGAAGACCAGGCCTTCGCAGCCGCTTCCTAATTTTTTCCCATATTTGACCGACGAATCTGCTAAGTGTTGTCACCATCCGTGTATTTCATCTTGGATTTATCAAACAACTTAACGTCGGCGTTTTCCAATCTCCCAGACATCAGTGTCCCAAAAAGAATGAGAGATGCCGCAATGGAGGTTAGAGTTACCACAAGAACCGCGGTATCGAATAAGCTTGCCATCATAATAAAATACCTTTGGAATGTTAAAAACGCGTTATTGCCCGTTGGACTGCGATGCCCGGTGCTTACCGTCGGGCTCCTAAAGTATCGTCTACGTCCTTAAGATCGGAGCTACCCGATACCTTTGCGAGTGGTTTAACTGAAAACACTGACAAGAAAAGGACTAGCGATGCTGCAGTTGAGATAAGAGTAACCGCGAGTGCTGAATTAAGAGATAAGTTTTCCATAATCACACGCTATCAGAACGTTAAACCTATACATATTACGACGATTCTTCTTTATCTAGTTCTTCATTGAACTGAGAGTTTTGCCAACTTCCTGTCGTTAATTGATCAAAAATTAAATGAGCATTATTTGCAGTCTGCATGCGGATTTAGAACTAGATGGAGAGACACACATTAAAGATGTAGATCAAGAAGAGGGAAGAACGAACACAGATCGAGACTAGGTCGACTTCGATTACGCTAATGTTAATTGGTGTTGATGTAATCACAGACTTCCTTCGTCAACCTGTATCTGGGAGTGATCGTGGGGTGGAAGGCAATCACGGGACTCTCTGGCGTATCGGTTCTGCTTGGAGCCCCCCCCCCTGCCATGTGCTGCTTGTACGACACATAAGTCAAATCTTTCGACGCTAGAGTCTCGCAGTCGGTCTCAACATTTATCATCATAGACAGACTGTCCGACTCTGGACTCTCTTCACGATAGTCTAGTAAAAACCACGAATAAACTGGCCCATTACCTTTCTTAATATTTTCAGGGTCCCAGTAAAAATTTGTCACTTCGGTTTCAACGGTTAATCGCCACTCCCCAAAAGACAGCGACGATAACGTCGTGAGAAGCAGTAGAGAAAACTAGGAGTTTCTTTTTCATTTATGAACCTGTACAGAAATGTCATTTAGTTAGTGTCTCCAACAGTCTGACGTATTTCAAGGACGAAAATAGAATAATAGTCTACAGCCCGCATTGCCATGCACCGAGCTCTCAGGCTCAAGCTGTTGTGGCGTTTTCAGTAGTAGCAGCTATATGTATGATTTTATGCTCACAATATTCCATAATTTGGGAGTTTACTAATGGATATTACAAAGCCAGATGACACAGGGAGACTAAAAGTAACGAGACTCACTCTCGATGAAGATTCAATGTCTTGTGATTTTGAAGATCAAGTCGAAAAGCATGATTCTGTCTTTATTTCACATGAGTATAGGTACACTATGCAGGAAGAATCAGGAGGCACCTTGACTCGAGAAGCAAACACATTTCTGGAGGACGGCACTCACTTAACTACTCCACACCTTGGCACGTTTACGCAGGATCGATCAAAAATTCGCATCTATTTCACAGACCTTGTCAACAATGGTGCAGTCAACTTTGTTATATGGGACATAGATATTCTCACTAAAGATGTTGACCTGCGTTTTTGGGAAGTGCGTTCGGCAGATTGATAAATTTGAAACCGTATCCCCATCAACCAGTTTAGATGCAGATACGGTTGCGATCACATAAATGTGTATTATTTTGAGGAAAATATAATGCTAATTGCAGTAAGAGCAGAAGTAGAGACCGCTGATCACTGGAAAGGTAATTTTAAAACACATGGCGATTTGTTTAAGAATTAGAGTGTCACGCTGGCTCACATGGGAGTAGCAAATGACAAAATCGTAATCGCAGTCTTTGAAACTAACGACCCTGATGAATTCATAGGAATTTTCAATGATCCAGTCACTGGAGAGGCTATGTCAGAGGACAAGATTACAGGTGGGATAGAGATGTTTCTATTGGATGAGACGTTTGAACCTTGATTTTGGAGAATTCGACAAACAGATATCTCACGCTAATGACAAAACACGTAGGCGAGCGACAAAACTCGCCACAATATTTTATGAATTGGATTAGATGTGAAGGTTTACCTCCAGAAACCTAAACTCTGGGTCTGCCGCTAGATAATTTGCAAGGGTGTCAAGCGTGCCATCTTCTTCTCTCCAAGCTAGGTATTTATCATAGTGCGCCTTGCTCTCCCATCGACTTATTACCTCTACTGCGTTTTCATCGCCAAGTAGGTCGCATGCGTTCACTTCTGAACAACCGTCATAAGAGCGTGTATCTGGCAAAACGGAATAGAACCATTTAATAAACTCGTCCCTAACGTCTGGTTTAATCCTCAATTGAAGGTTTACTAAAATCATCTTTCAGTCTCCTTTACCATTTTTGTGAAAAACTTCGTCTTAGACTTTCTTACCTTATAACATTTGGGAATAAGTTTCAGCATCCAAGAGCGGCGCCTTCTATTGGAAGCGGCTGGAGGGTAATTAACAGTTCCTCAAATATTCTATACAAAAAGAATATAAACGCTTGTGACCTCACTAGATATGAGATAGAACAATTTCCAAAAGTAAACGACCCGAGAAAACCGTCTGAGGCACAATTGAAGAGCCATTTGGGAATCTTTCAAGAGGGTCGATTGAATTATGCTGAGGAGTTAGCACTTGCCTTGACTGTGCAATTCTCTAGCTACCCATTCGCACGGGAAGTGCTACGTGCCATATTAGTGGAAACAAGCAGGAAAGATGCGGCAGCAGATAAAAACCAGACAGTAGTCGTTTTAGCTCATCAAGATGCAGACGCGCACAGGAGCTTGGATAATACGCTTAACGGAGTGGGCAGATTTGAGAGGTTAAAGTTAGCTATGTAAAAGCAATTGCTTTGCAGTCCGATTTCCCCGAAGTGCACTTCAACTTTGGCGTCATACTGAGGAATTTAGGTAGGCTGGACGAAGCTAAAGTTCGCTATCAAATTGCGATAGCATCGAAGCCTGATTATGCTCAAGCTTACTACAACTTGGGTATCGTGCTTTACAAAATGGATAGATTAGACGAAGCTGAAGCAAGCTTTACACAAGCGATATTTTTTAAGCCAAATTCTGCTGAAACGCACACCAGCTTAGGTGCTAACTTTCAAAAATTAGTAAGATTCGAAGGTGCTCAAGCTAGTCATAACCAAGCAATGGCATTAAATCCTAGCTATGGTGAAGCCCACAGCAACCTGAGCGCTATGCTTCAAAGATTAGGAAAATTAGAAAAAGCTCAAATTAGCTATGTGATAGCGATACCGTTGAAGCCTAACTGAGCCGAAGCCCATAGGATGCTCGCATCTATGAAAACATTTGATGCACAGGATGAGCAGTATGCGAAAATGCTTGAGCTTTATCTGACCGAAAATATTTCTAAGATCACTTGAATTATTGTAATTATCGCGTGTTAAGCACATCACTAATGAAAGGGAATGAGAGCGGCGATGAGTGGATTAGTTTTTAGAAAAGACGGCACAGCTCAGGGAGTAGCCAAACAGCGTTTGATAGAAACTATAGCCAAACCTGATGAACGGATCATAGACGATCCTTACGCTGATAAGTTTGTGTTGGGTGCTAGCGTCATCAAACTTATGGGGCATAAACTCAATGTCTGGTTGGCTAGAAAACTTGTACCCGGCTTTCACGAACATCTAATTTCGCGGACGCGCTTCGTGGATGATCTTATCAAAAGAAGTGTTGCGAGTGAATTTGAGCAGTATGTCATTCTGGGAGCGGGATATGATTGCCGAGCTCATCGGCTTGAACTTCCATCTTCGCTAAGAATATTTGAAGTGGATCAGTCCGAGGTTCAGGCTAGAAAGCGGTCTAAACTTCCCGAAGAGCCACTTAATTCTGAAAATATTATTTATGTGGCTGTTGATTTCACTGACCAGTCGTTTAGTGAAAAACTTTTGGATGCGGGTTTCGATCAAAGTAAACCCACCGTGTTTACTCTCGAGGGCGTCTCGCAGTACATCACCAAAGAAGCTCTCAGTTCAACTGTCAAAGAATTAGCTACGCTCACTCAAAAAGCCAATTCAATTGTATTTGTCTCTTATGCCAGTGAGCTTCTCAATAAGAAACCTGAGGCGTGCTTTGGGACGGGTTATCCAAACGCAGAAAAAAGAGCTAGGTTAATAATGTATGGATCAGAGAAAGTAGGCGAACCTTGGATATCATTTTACAGTACTGAAGAAATAGAAGGTGTTCTTTCGCAAAGCGGTTATTCAGTAATAGAAAACGTAACTCTGAGTGATCTCAATTCCCAGTATTTCACCCCAATTGGAAGAACCATTTCTGAAAACCAATTATTTCAACTCGAACATTTTGTGATAGCGAAATCTAAGAAATGATTTAGATTCTCGTCACACAGTGGGTAGTTTGAATATGGAAAATTACTGATAATGACAGGAGGGAGAAAATTGAAAAATAACTTTATTACAACACAGCAACAGCGCACTCTGTTTTAGCTACTCTCGAATGCAAATAGCACATGTGTGTCAGGATCCGTTGCTATTGAGAGGGTCAAGCTTAAAGTTTAATGAGTGCGTTATACTTATATGAACGACATATTTCCAACCGAAGGTGCATCTGTGATCGTGTCCGACGACATGTGCGATATGAATGGCCACATGAATATTAGGCACTACCAAACTATTCCCATGGATAGTGAAAACAACTTCTATAACAGCCTTGGATTTGGGGAAGATTATGTTGCCAAGGGTTGTTCATCTTTTACGGTTGAACAAAATATTAGCTATTTGAAGGAATGTTTAAAAGGTGAAAAACTCACCCCCAGATTCAGAATGCTTAATGTGAATAAAAAGCTGTATCACTATGTGTGTGCAATTTGTAAAGAATCAGGTGAAGTGTCAGCTCTGGTTGAAAATGTTGAAATTCACATAGATATGGCTACCAGGAAATCTGCGGATATGTCAGATGAAATGTTTGAGACTATGGTAAGAATGAAAAGGGAGCACAATAATTCTGGTGACTATCCTTTCGAAATGAAACTAAAAATTAAATAAGCTGTTCTGGGGCAAATAGCGACATCAATGAGATGCTAACTAATAACCTTTTATTGGAGTTAAAGAAGTATCCGCGACTTCATGGGGTTTGTGCGATATTTCAAATTTAATAGCGAGGAAGGCAGGCTTTCCCGGTCCCCCGAGTTTAGTGTCCTAGCCATCCCGGCCCCATTTCTGCTTTGTCTGGGTAATCCAACAACGTCGCTTGTTATTAGTGCTGCGATTTCTCTTCTTTTAATCGCCAAGGGTCACCTACGGTGCACCGTATCGGTCAACGCGCGTTGCAAATCGCTGTTGTCTTGATAGGACTGAATCTAGATATCGAACAGTTAATCGCAAGCAGCGTTGAGTATAGTGCTCTGGTCTCTGCTTGCGTAGTTATGACTCTCGTAGTCGGCTTAGCACTAGGGAGCCTGATTTACGATAACCGTAAATACAATTTCTTAGTGAGTTCAGGGACGGCTATTTGTGGTGGGACCGTGGTCGCGAGCCTTTCGACCACGATCGGCGCTTGACCGGAGCAAACCGGCATTGTGTGGACTATTGTTTTTTGCCTAAACGCAATCGCGCTGCTTATCTTTCCGTCGATCGGTGAATGCTTGGAAATGTCGCAGGAGCAGTTCGGGGGTTGGTGTGCCGTAGCCATCGATGATACCTATTCGGTGATTGCTACTGCGGCACGTTTCGGTGACGATTCCGCGCAGATCGCAACAATACTGAAGTTGCTTCGAACTCTGTGGCTAATTCCCTTGCTGATTCTTGCTAGTTTGGTTAGGAACCGTCAGCATTCTCGGCTTGGCGTGCCATGGTTTGTTGTATTGTTCCTGATCGCTGTAGGTCTTGGCCCCTTGCTGAGTATCCCTGATTTTCTGATGTCTTCATCAAGCTGGCTGAGTCAAACTCTCCTGGTGATAGCACTCTACTCGTTCGGCACGTAGATCTCTCGAGCCAATGTTCTCAACTTTAGAGTAGCGGTAGTTTTCCACGGGACGGCGCTTTGGATGTTTATCGCGACAGGAAGTTTGCTTTTCATTAAGGAGACGGTTTAGGTGACAACGAAGCAAAGGTAGCAAAACGCTCGTCTTCCCGCTTCTGGAACATTCGACTCAACAGCTCGCCCTGAGGGATTTGCCTGGAGCACTGTATTCTTCGGTAACGTTGCCGCTTTCGGTATTGACAGGCTTATCTGGGGTGTGGACTAAGATGACCAGACGGGGTGCCGTCCCAGCTCTGGCTGATTGGCTGCTGTGGTCGCTGTCTGACTTTTGCTTTTAATATCAGTGAGGCAAAAATAAAGCGCTCTACCGAGCGCTTTATTTGAGTTTGGAAGATAGTCCTTTATTGGTTTACGAATTCTGGGTAGGCCTCCATCCCGCAATCGGCCATGTCCATGCCTTCTTCTTCCTCGTCGGCGGTTACACGGATACCCATCACGGCTTTGATGGCCATCCAGGCCACAAAACTGGCACCAAAGACCCAGCCAAAGATCGTCAGCATGCCAACCAATTGCCCCATAAATGTGGCATCTGGATCTGAAAGCAGCACTGCGAAAATACCGAAAATGCCGACGGTGCCGTGGACCGAAATAGCACCAACCGGGTCGTCTATTTTCAATTTGTCTAAAGTGATTATGCTGAACACAACGATGACTCCGCCGATGGCGCCAATAATCGTAGACAACAGGGGTGTTGGGTCAGCAGGCTCTGCTGTTATAGCGACCAGTCCAGCAAGAGCACCGTTTAAGCACATCGTAAGGTCTGTCTTGCCGAACAGCAACCTTGCCGTAATCATCGCAGCGATGAGTCCGCCAGATGCTGCAGCGTTCGTATTCAGGAATACGTTCGCTACCTCATTAGCCACACCAATACCGCCAAGCTTGAGTGTCGATCCGCCATTGAAGCCAAACCACCCCATCCATAGAATGAAGGTCCCTAGGGTGGCGAGGGGCAGGTTGGCGCCCGGTATTGCTTTGACCGACCCTGCCTCTTGATATTTACCATTCCGCGGCCCGAGCAAGATTACCCCGGCTAGAGCTGCGGCAGCGCCGGCGAGATGAACAATACCGGAGCCAGCATAGTCGCTGTAGCTTAGGTCATACATGCCGAAGACGGATTTTCCGCCCCAAGTCCAGCCGCCCTCGAGGGGATAAATTACCCCGGTCATCACCACAGCGAATAGTAAAAAAGCCCAAAGCTTCATACGCTCGGCCACGGCACCAGATACAATTGACATCGCGGTGGCTACGAACACTACCTGAAAGAAAAAGTCAGAAGCACCAGCGTATTCGCCCATGTCTCCAAAACCTGATTCATTCGATGCGTCGAGTACCGCCTGAACTGCTGCATCGTCCATGCCGGCGACCGTGGTGACCCCTGACAGGAATAACCCCCCGTCGTACATGAAGTTGTAGCCGCATACCAGATACATGGTGCAGGCAATTGCGAACAGTGCGACGTTCTTGGTTAAAATTTCAGTGGTGTTTTTGGTGCGGACTAGCCCGGCCTCCAGCATGGCGAATCCCGCCGCCATCCACATCACTAAGGCGCCACAGATAAGGAAGTAAAAGGTATCCATGGCATATTGTAATTCAAAAATTTGATCTTGCATTGTTATGTTCTCCAGAAATTGGCTCGCAAGGAAGCGTTTGGTAAAAATAGAACAGGCTCAACTACAGGGTGGCTTCTCCACTCTCGCCAGTACGAATTCGGACGGATTGCAGGACTTCTGAGACGAAGATTTTGCCGTCCCCGATGTGGCCGGTCTTTGCATTGCCAGTGATGGTTTCGATGGCCGCTTCCAGCAAGTCATCTTTAACCGCCACTTCAATTTTAATCTTCGGGAGAAAATCCACTGAGTACTCCGCCCCCCGATACATTTCAGTATGGCCCTTCTGGCGCCCGAAGCCTCTTACCTCAGTAACAGTCGCGCCTTGGATGCCAATCTCCGAAAGCGCCTCACGGACATCATCGAGTTTGAACGGTTTGATTATCGTGGTGATCAGTTTCATAGATTTGTCTCCGTAGAAGTGGGGCGGTGTGTCCGCCCATTCTGACAATTAGAGTTCGAAATCCAACGCATAGCCCACCACAAATTTGACAGAGTCGTTGTCCCTCGCAGCCATGCTGGCATAATCCTCGATACCGTCACCGTCATCATCGCTGCCTAAGGTGGTGGTCGAAACCATTGCAGAGAAGCCGTCCTTGGCAATGCTGATGTTGAAATCCCAATAGTCATCGGTGGCGCCATTAAAGGAATACATAAAGTCGCCCTCATGAAAGCCGGCGTGCAAACCTATCTCTGCACCACTATCCAGCGGTATTGCATAGTCGAGAGAGGTGTAGCTTGCTTTAGCAAACCCAAAGTCCTCGCCGGGGCCCTCATCTGGCTCGGCGTTGGTAAGCAAGGAGAGTTGTACGCTAAAGTTGCCAACGCCAATAGATCCGTAGACCTCGCCAAAATCGTACCCAGCATTTGCGTCATAGTTATAGTAAAGATATCCAATGTCATACGAAAAGCCGTCAGCCTCTCCAGCGTAGCCAAAGTAAATATCATGTTCGTAAGAATAAGCGTCGTCTGAGTCATAAGATACGTTTGAAGCCCAAGTGCCGATGTAGAATCCGCTGTCGTCAGCATAGTCAACGCCACCCTGTATGGCAGCCTCGTTAATGGATTGGGTCAGACCGCGCCACAAATAATTGTTTGTCATGGCGGCGTTGGCCGACCACTCTGCGCTCGCCGATCCTGCTGCAGTGAACAGTGTTGCGGCGAGTAGGGGCCGGTAAATGTGTTTTGCTTTAATGGGCATAGCTCCTCCTCAGGACAGTTGCAATCGTTTTAATTTAGTTATTGACGAATTTATCCTAATATTTCCAGCAAAGACTGGGCCAAGGCCAAAAAACCCCATAAAAACAATCCAGTGGGCGAAACAAAGAGCAGATTTCCCATGATGTCAGAGAAAACGCTCAATTTAATGCACTAATAAAGTGCGATATTTTGCTATCGCTCCAACACAGTGCGCGCGCCGGCTTTGGCTGCGGAGCGGGGGACGTTGATCCAGTTCAATGCGACGGATAGGGATCAATTTACTGCCAGATTAGTTGTGGTTACCCTGCGTTCGAAAAACGAAAACCGGAGACCGGGTATGCATCGGCTGGATATGAAAATAATCCTGTCGTCAGTGAATATACTGACTGGCTATTCGAGAGCCCCGCCATTAGATGTTCCGCTCAATCGCCCGATATTAGCCTATACTTCGGATCGCTAATGATTGTGATGTTTACTCCATGGGTCACTAACTATGAAGTTCCTCACGCTGAAAAAAGTGCTAGTGGTTGCCTGGAGTTCACCGCAGCCGTTGAATCTGCGTCCCAGGCTCAGCACGTTTTTTTACCTTTGTGTCGGGCTCACTGTGTTTGGCTTGGGGGAAGCAACGCTGGTGTCTGCCAATGCTGGGGTGAGTCCGTGGACGGTGTTGGCTCAGGGGGTGGGTCGCGAAGTCGGTGTGAACCTCGGTTTAGCGACCCTATTGGTGAGTGCCCGCGTACTGCTACTCTGGATTCCGTTGAAGCAAACACCTGGCATCGGTACGATGGCCAATGCGCTGATCGTATCTCTAGTCATTGAATTATCTCTCAGGGCTCTGCCGCAGCCTGAGTCTATCCAGTTTCAATTAGCGCAGGCTGTCTCCGGTGTTTTACTGGTCGGTTTAGGAAGCGGAATTTATCTGATCGCGAATCTTGGCCCTGGCCCCCGAGATGGCCTGATGACCGGCCTAGCCAGTAGGATCGATTTTCCGATTGCCTGGGTGAGAACCACACTTGAAACCGCCGCGGTCGCTATTGGATGGAGTTTGGGTGGGACCATCGGTCTGGGTACGCTGCTGTTCGCCTTCGGTATTGGTCCGGCTGTCTCTTTGGGGCTTTACGTCGTGGGTTTGAGCTTTGCCGGTGCGGATGTTGACTGATGGTTGCGAGTGGGACTGCTGTCCGAAATTTGCATGCGTCAGCTTCGATGTGATGCGACGGCGTTCTGACAGGAACAGTTGTCACCAGAAGAGCAGGGCGTCGCGGGACTGGCCAGTCAGGATAGAGTGCTTGCAAAGCGAGTGCAAAGTGAGTAACTGAGGAGCATCCGTTGAATCTGGATTTAGAAACCCACGAACGTTGGATGACGCTGGCCCTTAAGCAAGCGGAAGCTGCCGCGCAGGCCGGGGAAGTGCCGGTCGGAGCGGTGCTGATTGCAGAGGGCGAGGTACTTGCGGAGGCGCATAACCGGCCCATCAGTGCTCAGGATCCTACTGCTCATGCGGAGATTCTGGCCTTACGGGCAGCTGCGATTCTGCGGCAGAATTACCGCCTCCCCAGAACTACGCTCTATGTTACCATCGAGCCTTGCACCATGTGCGCTGGTGCCCTGATTCATGCTCGGATTGATCAGCTTGTGTTCGGCGCCCGGGAGCCTAGGTCGGGAGCAGTTGTCAGTCGACAGAATTTACTGGACAGTGCAAGCCTGAATCATAAGGTGCGCTATCGGGAAGGGGTACTGGCGGAAGAGTGTGGCAAGATCATGCAGGGTTTTTTTCAAACCAGACGCTGAGTGTTACGCAACAAACTGGAGCTTTTTTAGGCATGTCTTGGGTTGTAGGTCATTCTAAAGCGGCCCATACAACATGAATAAACCCGGGGACAGGTGTTAGATCTCACGCTTTGGCGGCATCGCTCGCGCAGGGTTTGTGTTTTTGCTGTTGGTCGTCGCCGTTGGCTGCGGGGCGGTCGGTCCTTACCAGTTTTACAGCGGATAGCATCTTCCTGCCTAAGCGGTGACAACCCTCGAGGGTTCGCCGTACCTGCATCAGGATTGGCTCAATCGCTACATTGATTGTCATGCGCTTTGCGCAGGTCGACCGCAAGGTCACAGTCAATAGTGTTGAGCATGGGCCTATTGAGATCAAATCGAGTTCTGACGAAGTTGCCGTTTACTTTGGCTGGGAGATGAGCAGTGCCCGTGGTCTGGCTCCTGCCCTGTTCAGTTACGCGGCAGCCAAAGAGTCTATGTCACGGACTCTTCGCTTTCGGGCTTTAGCGGAAGAATTTTGCCAGGTGATGGAGGGCCCTCCGTTCAGCTCAGATCGCTAGGATACCACGACCATGCCTCAGGTGAATCTTTGGGACCAGGATTCAAATGGCTCAACTTCTGGATCCAGTGCCTGGGGGAAGTTCCCCATTACCCACCCGCTGAGCTTCGTCCTGAACTTTACCTTGAATTCGATTATCATTATGGCCATCAAATACCTGCCGGTTTCGACTCGGTTCACCAAGTAAAAGAGAGTAACCTGTTACATGCAAGTCCTCCCCGGAGCCAGCGCCCTTTCTGTGTTCAAACAAGCAAAACTGCTTGCCTCGCTTCAGACAATATCCCCTGAGTTACTCTCCATTTCTGCGCGGTATATTCACCTATTCGATGTGGCAGAACCTCTGTCTACACCAGATCAGCATGCTCTGAACAGTCTGCTAGAGTACGGTGAGCCTTACAAAGAACCGGAAGCCTGTGATGAAGCGACTTACTCCGAATGTCTGGTGGTTCCCAGGTTGGGGACTATATCTCCCTGGTCCAGTAAAGCCACTGACATTCTGCGAAATTGTGGTCTGACTCAGATCAAGCGGTTAGAGCGAGGGAGTTTATTCAGACTCTGTTTTGCCGGCACGGTTGACGCGACTGTAACCAATTCACTTCTAAGCCAGTTGCACGACCGGATGACTCAAACGGTTTTGGCCGGAATCGAACACGCCGCAGCTATGTTTTTCAGCAGCGAGCCTCAGCCCCTGAAATCGGTTGACCTGCTCGGGGCAGGAGATGCGGCATTATGGCAAGCAAACGCCGATTGGGGGTTGGCTCTGGCTGAAGATGAGATGGAGTATCTGGCGGCGCGCTTCAGAGAGCTCAACCGGAATCCGAAAGACGTTGAATTGATGATGTTTGCACAGGCGAATTCCGAGCATTGCCGGCACAAAATATTCAATGCCGACTGGACTATTGACGGACAGGTGCAGAAGCAGTCGTTGTTCGGCATGA
>PBCW01000076.1 GCA_002718015.1 Rhodospirillaceae bacterium | reverse complement strand
ATGCGGGTTGTTGGGAGTCCTGACCCTTATGGCAAACAGATAGACGGGATGGGCGGTGCGACTTCAAGCACCAGTAAGACTGTTATCCTCTCCAGAAGCGAAAAGCCTAACCATGATGTGGACTATCTGTTTGGTCAGATCGCTATTGACAGACCCTTCATTGATTGGAGCGGTAACTGCGGCAACCTCACCGCAGCGGTGGGCAGTTTAGCCATCAGCCGCGGTCTGGTCGATAAGGCGCGCATACCTGAGGATGGGGTTGTTGCTGTCCGCATCTGGCAGCTCAATATCTGCAAGACCCTCATCGTGCACGTGCCGGTCAATGCGGGAAAGGTACAGGAAACCGGAAGTTTTGAACTAGATGGCGTGACCTTTCCTGCCGCTAAAATGCGAGTGGACTTTCGCGATCCGGTAGATGATGAGGAGGCCTTGTTCCCTACTGGCAATCTGACAGACCAGCTTGAGATTGCCGGCATAGGGTCACTGGAGGTCACCCTAATCAACGCGGGGATTCCGACGATTTTTCTCAACGCCAGCGACCTCGGCTGCAATGGTACTGAGTTACAGGAGGCCATCAACGGCGACTCCGCCATGCTGCAGAAATTTGAAGTCATCCGCGCGCACGGTGCGCTGAAAATGGGTCTGGTCGATACACTGGCGGAAGTGGCCCAAAGGCAGCACACGCCCAAAATAGCATTCGTCGCCCCCGCCAAATCCTATACTGCCTCGAGTGGCACGCTCGTCAGCGCGGACCAGATCGACCTCCTAGTTCGGGCTCTATCTATGGGAGCCTTGCATCATGCCATGATGGGAACTGCGGCGGTCGCAATCGGTGCCGCCGCCGCCATCCCGGGAACGCTGGTCAATCTGGCCGCCGGTGGCGGAGAGCTGAAGGAATTAGAATTCGGACACCCATCAGGCACCATGAAGGTCGGCGCAGCAGTGACCAACTCTGCGGGAGAGTGGCGAGTCATCCGGATAAGTATGAGCAGAAGCGCGAGGGTGTTGATGGATGGCTCAGTCTATGTTCCCGGTGATGCAATATGAATAGTAAATCTGTTGCGATAGCACCGATCTGTAAGAGCCTGGCAGCTTTAAAGCGCTGTTCCTATATGGACAATGGATGGCGTGAAAGACAGTCTTAACACTCTTGGATTGCACTGTTATTTTTCAGGTATCTACCTGTGCACAGGTTAGACCTTTACAAAGATACCTCCTATCCGGTGATTAGAAGAAGGAAACGTTCAACCTAATATTAGTGATTAGTTTAGTGAGACGATTAATGCGTATAAGGCTATCAAAGTAGCTAGTAGGAGCATGAGATATTTCATTGTCGGGATCAACCGCCTTGACCAACTTCCCTTGACTTCAGTTTTTGCGTCGCTCTCAGCTATTTTTAGAAAATCGTCAAATATTCCTTCGTCACTTAAATTGGTCGCAATATCTGAACCCTGAGCGAAATTATATCGCAACCCTAGCTGCTCCAGAATTTTTAGTATCTTTGCATTTTTCGAGCTTTGTCTTGCCACTACTGAAAGTATTCGCAGCTCGCTATTTGTTGGTGAATTGAAAAAGGCATGGAAAATTCTCTTATCTTTCATCAATTGATTCGCAGCCAAAATTTCTTGATTGATGCCTGATGCATTGCAGATTAGACCCAGATTTATTCCAGGTAACCCAGTGCAAAGTAATTCGATATCTTGCCAATCTTCCGAAATCAACTCTTCCTCATTCTCAATCAATATAATCCTTCGCTTTTTATCAGGCCGAGTTGCTTCCAGCGCTTTATCTAAAGAGAAGTCTTCGATCTCGTGATTTAATACATCGATTAGCTTCTGTTTTCTTAAAGGATTAAAGCGCAAAATCAGATTCTCTCCGAGAAGCTCCATTTTCCTGACAATAAGCTTTGTGTAGTAAGACGCTATTCTTTCTGAATCCGCATGCAGAAAACAATATGGGGTGCTAGAGTGGAGTCGTTGGACTACCCTCCCGACTGACCTTAAATGTCTACCGGTTAGGTAGAACCCTTCAGGTTTTTTCCTGGCGTAGAACTCCAAGATCTCGTTTTTCACGAGCTTAAGGGAGCTTTTGCGCATGCGATATTGACCCTTTGAATAAAAAACCTCATATGAATCAGTTTTTACCCGATCGAGAAGAGGTATGGTCCCTTCTGTCGCGAGGATTGTGCCCATCTAGATGATACTGCGCCTGGAGCACTAGTTTCGTACTATCAAGCTGGAAGTTTAATCGTTTACGATTTAGACACCTGCTTGATGCTTTTAGTGACCGAACGGCAAACATGCACAGCTAGATAATATGGTTCAGTGATTTGAAGAGTCAACTATTCAAATTGACTAGGGAAAGGAAATCCATTGCGCGGTTGAGTCCGCTATAACCTCGGGTGAAGTGGAGAAAATCAAAGCAAGAAGATCCTCAGCAGTCGGAAGTTTAATGTCGACACCAGCTATAAGTCGATTTGGATTCGAGGATCTAAAAGCTCGGGGATTAGCTTGAACGAAAGCCTGCCGGAGGAACGACCTTCTAATTCTTGAGGTCGGCATGGTTAGATTAATAATCCGGTCGAGAGTATCCCCGCCCTTCGTGCGGTACGTACCTTGGTTTAAGCTATCTAATTCCTGTTGCTCAAGATAGCGTCGAATTTCAACATCTTGGAGGAGCTGAACTAACGCAGCGTCAATGTCGGCGTTTTGACCAACGGCGCTGGAAGAAACCACTGTTGTAAAAAGGTATCCTACTATGACAAAAGCAATCTTGGAATTATTCATTCAAATATCCGCGTCGATTTCCGTTTTCAGTAATCAGCGAGCTTTTACTGAGGGCTTAGTTTTTTAGTACGTTAAAATGGTATTGCCGATATAAACGGGCTGCTAGCTTCGCCCGCGATGACCTCAATAACAGAGTTGTGGTAGTTTACGTCCTTAACCTCGCCGATAACGATAGATTGGAGAACCTCCGGATTTAGCAGCAGTTGTCTCTGGTTTAAGCGAGTTGACGACAGGATGAATCTGTCGTCAACTCTTATCCCCGCGGCGCTGCCTTTGTTTATGCGTACCCAAGTTACACCGGCGGCTTTGTAATTTTTATCAATGGTTATCGGCGTCTCTTCAAAATTACATTCTCTAGCCTTTTCCAGTATTCCCAAGAATTGGTCTAACCCTTGATTTAGTACCTCTCGATTAGCGGACGTAAGGCGTCTGGGCATAAGGTTATATTTAGAAGAGCTGGTATAAAATTGTATATCGTAACTAGCCAGCTTAATTCCATTAAGAGAATCGATGAATGATATCTCAAGGGCAACCCTGAAAGGAGAGCTAGTATCTTTCCTAATAAAAGGGAAGACTAGTTGGGAATTGGTTGTGGCAAGTAAGAAACTAGCTCCCGCTGACCGAATGGTTCGCAACCCTTGTAAAACTGGGGGATTTCCCCTGTCCGTGGCCATGTTTACTTGTATCACATATCTCGATGACCTTGTGTCTTTATTCTGCGGGCTAACAGCAGCAAAATATTGAGTGGTGTCGACCGACTCAGTGTCTTGCGGATCGCGTGTTGAATACCACATCGGAGAGCGACCAATCTCGTTCGACAATGCAGTTATGACTATGTCCTTGATCTCGAGCTGAAGAGGTGAGTCGGTGCTTGATCCCCAGTTATCTCCTTCGAAGAGTACGTTGATTTCTCTTCGGTATCTATTGCTTTGGTTATTGCATCCATTTTGTCTCTGAGAGAAAGACTCCAGGAATCTTTCAACATCTGGCGTCGAATTATTACGTCTTTCCATCAAACGTTTGTTTCGCAATCCGTCGATGCTGGAATCGGTTCTGAAATACGTGGACTCAATAAGTTTTCCTGTCGAATCAATAAATCCTGCTGACGAAATTGATAGTCCAGCGTCGAGTGACTGGCTGAGTAAACTATACTTGATCTCATCAAGTAAGAGTTCATTTAGATTAGTACCAGGCTCGGCGGCGGTCCCGAAATGCGCAAAGAGAGCTAGAGCGAATGATAAGACACCTCGCTTGATAGGATATGTACGCATTTTTCTATCCGGGTTCAATTTTCAAATGAGCCAGCGCTACTCGATACTTTGGAGATAAAGTCTCTTAATGTCGTTGGCAATCGCTTGAGGCAAAGACAGTGTCACCTCGTAAGCACTGTCAGAAATCGGTTTGATGCTTTCAATTTCAGCACCATAGATAACTCCTTCGACTCGGGACTGGATAACATCATTTTGTACCACTAAGTCTCCGACTGTAGTCGTAGCGTCAATGTAAAGCCCATATATTTGTTCTGATAACGAACGGTATGCATCTATTTTAGAAGCGCGGATTGCGAGGATTCTTTGCTGACTTGGATTTCCAGACTGAACACCTATATCTGCATACCCTGTTGCTGTCAGGCGACCGCTTTCGAGCTGCATTCTCTCTGCCAGCGCAACAGTAAGATCTTCGGTAGTGCTACCGCAACTTGACATCACCAGGACTGAAAACAGTAATGATGGAAAACGAGTAAAAAGGGTGGCTCTCATATTCATCCCTGCCCTAAAGTAAATGATCGGCTTGCACCTATATAGCCGTGAAATTATTTTCGAAGACACTGGCGACCGACGAATGTCGCCTCCGCTCTATATGCAACCCAATCGACACTGCTGCATTTAACTTTATCTTCGCGTAGAAGTTTCCGAATCTCTGGCATGATCATTGCTAACTCAATATTAGAGTGAAATTCTCATTTAGTGAAACTGGAAAAAAATTTCTAAACATCTGTATTTATTGAAGAAAATGGAAACAACGATATTGTCATTTTTACGACAGTTTATTAAGCCAACGAGTGTAGCCAACCTTGGTATGCCGGTAATTGTCTTGCTGATCATGTCAATGCTGATTGTGCCACTACCAAGTTTGGCGCTCGATATGCTATTCACTGTGAATATTATGATAGGTCTGATCATAATCATGGTGTCGGTGAATGTCTCCAAGCCTCTTGAGTTTTCCTCATTTCCATCTATTTTACTCCTTGCCACAATGCTGAGACTGAGCTTGAACGTCGCCTCCACGCGAGTTGTTCTTGTCAACGGACATCAGGGACCCAGTGCCGCTGGGACCGTAATTGAATCATTCGGCGAATTTGTCATCGGAGGCAATTACGTTGTCGGTTTCATCATATTTGTAATATTGATGATCATAAATTTCATAGTAGTCACAAAGGGCGCTGGACGGGTCTCGGAGGTCATCGCGCGCTTCACCCTTGATGCTTTGCCAGGCAAGCAGATGGCTATAGATGCTGATTTGAATGCGGGCGTTATTGATCAGGAAGCCGCAAGACGAAGGCGTGAAGAAGTGGCACAAGAATCTGATTTTTTTGGTTCAATGGATGGTGCCTCTAAATTTGTTCGCGGTGACGCGATTGCTGGGATTCTCATCTTATTGATCAACATCATTGGGGGGCTAGCAATAGGGATCGGCCAACACAATCTCTCTTTTTCACAGGCAGGAGAGATATATGTCTTACTTACGATTGGTGATGGTTTGGTTGCTCAAATCCCATCTCTTTTACTTTCTCTATCGACTGCCATAATTGTGACTCGTGTGACAACATCAGAGTCTACAAGCGCTCAAGCAGGAAATCAGTTAGCGAGCCCTGCAGCATTATCTATTGCATCCGGCATTCTTATATTTCTGGGCTGCATACCGGGAATGCCCCATTTTATATTTCTATCAATGGGTGGTGTCCTTGCCCTAATATCCTATTTCTTAAAAAAATCTCAAAGGGATACCGCTGCAATTGAGGCTAGCCTTCAAGAGGAAACGGCAGCAGAAGAGGACAGAAACACTGAGAGCGAAGAGTTGGACTGGTCACACATTGAACCAGTCGATCAAGTTGGTTTAGAAATTGGTTATGGATTGATTCCATTAATAGATCAAGATACTGGTGGAACCTTGCTCTCTCGGATAAGAGGTATTCGAAAGAAACTTTCATCAGAAATAGGCTTCTTGGTGAATCCGATTCGGATAAGGGACAATCTTGAGATAGGTGCCAATGACTACAACATCGTGCTACATGGAACAATCCGTGGCCAAGGGAAAGTTTTTATTGGCAAGGAACTGGCAATTAATCCTGGGCACGTAACCATACCTTTGGAAGGTGAGAAGACGCTGGAACCTGCCTTTGGTCTCGATGCCTACTGGATTGATAGGGCTCAAAGCGATTTCGCAAAAACAGCAGGTTATACTGTTGTTGATCCGGCAACTGCGATCGCGACTCATATGAATTCCATTCTAAAGAACAACGCGGATCAACTGCTTGGACACAACGAAACGCAGCAATTATTGGATCTGGTTTCTGAAAGATCGCCAAAATTAGTCGAGGACTTGGTACCCGGTAAGCTACCAGTCTCTACAGTTACACAAGTCTTGAAGAATCTTCTTCAAGAAGGCGTCTCAATCAGAGACAACCGTTCCATCTTCGACAGCCTTCTATCTGAGTCCGGAAAAACCAAAGACGCCGTCGAATTAACATCCTTAATCAGACCACAGCTTGGCAGAAGTATCGTGCAAGATATTATTGGCGCAGGAGAAGATCTTCCAATAATTACTCTCGAACAGAGTCTTGAGCAGTTACTCAACAACGCTTTGAAAGAGGGCTCACAATCACGAGATGCTTTTCTAGAACCCAAGCTAATAGACGCATTAGCCGATGCGATCGCTGCAGAAAAATATAGAGTAGAAGAACAAGGCCTTCCGGCGGTCTTAGTCGTTTCTCCAACCATCAGACCTTGGTTGTCTCGAATCACAAGACAAAGACTTGGCAATCTTTCCATATTGGCATACACAGAGATTCCAGAGGATCAAGAAATAAGGGTTGTGGGTAAGGTAGGTATTCAAGCAAATCACGCACAAGAGGCTGCAGCATGAAAATGGATGTAATTTGGGCCAAGAGTCCAAAAATTGGGATTGGGCACGCAGTTGCTAAATTTGGGGATGACTCATTGCTGCTGTCTAGTAAAAAAATTGGACGAAGATACCGCCTTATTATTGGGACTGACCAAGACAAGAGAAAAGAAGAGGATTCAGCAGCCAAAGTTACTGACGTTGTCACGTCGGCGCCTGAGAGGGACAAGATGGACTATCAGACAATTGCTACACTAGTAAAAAAAGAAGTCGAGCACTTGAGAAAAGAGTTAGAAAGCAAGGCTGTGAAAAGTGGCCAAGCCGCAACAGATCTTGGAATAATGCTAGAGAAGCTTAAAGTACCGAAGAGCCTTCTTCCTCCGATAATGGAGAAACTAAATGAAGAAGACGCGTCTCACAATCTATCCAGTAAGGTTAAAACTTTATTAAAAGAGATGCTTCCAGAAAGCAGAGATATAGATCTCAGCATCAAAACCCATGTCCTTTGCGGTAATTATGGGTCCGGCAAAACAACGGTCGCCTTGAAAATGATGTTGAAACTGATGTCTCTTAATCAAGCTGTCCCAGTCCTGGTAAGCTATAAACAACACCACTCAGCATCTAGATGCTCAATCAAAGAACTTTCTAAAGAGCTAGACATACCCATTTTTGAAATTGACGATGTTGCCACCCTTAAAAAAGTCGAGGAGCAGCTTGCTGATGATAGTGTGTTGATCGTTGATACTTCGACCGGAAATATAAAAGATGAAATCCCGAAATTGGAGAAAGAGCTTCTGTCAGTCAATTTCCATCTCGTAAACGCATTTGATTCGTTTTCCGCTGCACAAGAGCACTTTTTGAACGAGGCAAATTGGTCTAGTATCATTGTCACAAGGCTAGAAATGAACTCGAATCATTGGCCATTGATCCATTCGCTGGTGAAAGCAAAGATACCTCTGTCTTTGGGATCAATCAGCCCAAGTTTGAATAGCCAGTTGGTTTCATTAACAAAGGAAGACTTGATAAACCAGCTAGATTTGCCGAACTTGTCAGAATTCGATCATTGTAGATTGAACGTCGCCAGCAAAGCTGCATGAACAGTCGCCCTGATAAACTTTAAAAATCCAGCACAGAAGATCTGTCCGCGATGTACTTCAGTATACGGGCACAAAATAGAAAACAGGTATGAAAATGGGTACTCGTGTCGTCGGTATAGCTAGTGGGAAAGGTGGTGTCGGAAAAACCACACTAATAGTTAATCTTGCTTTGCAGCTAGCCGAACTTCGGAAAAAAGTTTTAATCTTTGATGCTGATTTAGGGATGGCTAACGTGCATTTAGCGTTTTCGAAACGCATATCTAACAACTTATCTGATGTAATCGACGGCACCGTGAGTTTGGAGGAGACTATTGTTGGTCTCAGCGAAGGAATTGATCTTATTCCAGGTGGAAGTGGTGTCGCAAACATTGCCGATTTGGACGAAATCAGCGTTTCTTCGATAGTTCGAGCCTTCTCTGCGTTAGAAGGCCAATATGACTACCTTCTGGTGGACATGTCTGCCGGTATCAGTACTCAGGTGCTAACATTTCTTTCTTGTGTTCATCTCAAAATAGTCGTAGGAACTAACGAGCTAGGATCTATATCCGACGCGTATTCTTTAATAAAAGTACATTCTAAGCATCAAAATAT
The DNA here is from genome assembly GCA_002718015.1 of Rhodospirillaceae bacterium. Lineage (GTDB taxonomy): Bacteria > Pseudomonadota > Alphaproteobacteria > UBA8366 > UBA8366 > UBA8366. The sequence continues at coordinate 17,550 of PBCW01000076.1, read as the reverse complement.
GGAGGGGTTAGTCTATTTGCCGAATAGAGTCTCCTCCTCAAAGGCGGGAAAAAAGCTTTTTGAATCGATAAACTACGTCACTACTAAATTTCTCAAAAAAGACCTCGAGTATATTGGATCCATTTCGGAGGATGCTTTGTATTCCCGTGTCTGGAACTCCTCCGAGCCCAAGCGAGTCATAACATCATCATCTAATGCGTATTCGGAGTTAACAGCAGTTGTTTCGAAAATTGAGAAACATTCAGCATTTAACTCAGAAGAGGGCTCTAAAGGTCTTTCATTCTTCCTTGATGGATTTACAAGCTAGTTGGAGACATCCAGATGAGTTCAAAAGGCGGCGAGTACCAGACGATTAAGAACCTGAGTTCAGAGTCAGTTGATGTTCTACAGAAAATAGGTTTGGTAAAGAAAATCGCACTCTACTTAAGAGCTCGCGTACCAGACTATATGGAAGTCGATGACATGGTGCAAATCGGAATGGTAGGCCTTATGGAGGCAAGCAAATCCTATGATGCTAGCGTTGGCGTTACCTTTGATGAGTACGCGAAAAGACGAATAAAGGGCGCTATACTAGATGAAGTAAGAAAGTCGAGTAGTCTATCGAGATTAGCTGTTAAGACTACAAGAGAATACAATCAAGCTAAAACGGTACTTTCAAATAATATTAAAAAAGAACCAACCAATGCGGAGATAGCGGCATATTTGGATATTTCTATCTCGGAGCTGGAAAAAAGACGTTCTCATGCAAATCAGATGAATATGGTTCATATCGAAGAGGATTCGGCTGAATGGGAAACAGCATTCGAGGATGAGCATACAAACCCTATGCTGACCATGGAGCAGTCTGAGTTGACAGAGAGGGTTGCCGCTGAGGTCTCGAAGCTAGATGATCGTTCAAAGCTGATACTGTCGCTCTACTATAGGGACGAAATGAACATGAAAGAGATCGGCGCAATCATTGGAGTTAATGAATCTCGAGTAAGTCAAATACTGAGTTCGACAGCAAAAGGATTACGTCAAAGCCTACTATGATCTGGCATTTTATTTTCCTATTGATCTTGGCTGAAGTAAATGTAGCCGTCATCGTCAACATCAATCGAATCTTCAGTTTCGTCTGCCCCTGCCTGAATCTCTATCTGCGCCGTTACAAGGTCGTAATACTTCTCTTTTTCCAAAAGAATAAGAGCCTGAAGCGTCTGTTCGAACTCTTCTAGACGCGCATTGGACTGCACAACGCGTCGAATCTCAGTAGACATGGCGAGGTTAGTATCACTGAAAGCGTCAAACTGATCATTAAAACCTGCGACGGACGCTTCAAGCCCTCCGATTTTTTGGTCGAGGGCGCCTATCTTTTCATCTACGCTCAGAGAGATTTGCTCAATTGCGATGTCCAACGTATTTTGAAATCCGAGGAGTTGCTCACCCAGACTCTCGGAATCAATTCCTGCGAGGTCTAAATCTTGTTGTAGATCTTCGATAAGTGAATCCATGAGGGTGAATGAATCTATTCTTTCGCCAAGGTCCTCCGAAATTGATTGGTCGTTCCTCTGAGAAAACCAGGCGAACACGGTGATTAAAACTGATAAAGCTGACAGGCTCATAACAACCGATAACGAAAGTGTCATCCGCTTTCGCAACTGCCTAATATCTTTTTGCTCTCTTACGAATTGATTATCAATCTTATCAGAAAGGCTACCTAATCGCTTTTTTAGGTCTTCAACGGAATCCTTTATTTCTGGAATAGAATCCTTTATTTCTGGCGTATCGCTTGGTTCAGTGTCGCTTTCCGGCGCCTCTTCCCTACCTTCGCGGTCGTCAGGTCCAGTCGTATCTTTAGCGGAACCATTATCCGATGTTAAAGGACTATTTTCCTCTTTGGCTGTTACATCAGATTCAGTATTATCTACCATGGTCTTGCCCTTGCCCCAAGTGCCTCTGAAGTTGGTTTTTGTGCTGTACCTTAACTTGCGTACCTTGAAGTTTTTTACCTCAAATACCCGATCGACCGTTTAACTTAATGGTTTAGGCTCGTATTTCAAGATTTCCAAATTCATTAAATCGCATAGTCTCGGGCACTTCTACCTTTGGTTTAACCGGTTTGCTGCCGTCTTTACGTATCTCTGCTAATTGGTATACGTAAGCAATAACTTGTGCTACCGCTTGATAGAGGGGTACCGGGATTTCATTTCTTAAATCTGTTGTGAAATAAAGAGCACGCGCAAGATACGGCGATTCAAAAATGGGCACTACATTTTCGGACGCCTTTACTTTAATTGTGGTGGCAATGAAGTCCGTACCTTTGGCAAGAACAATTGGCGCTTTTTCACCGCCCGGCTCGTAGGCGATTGCAACAGCGAAGTGATTGGGATTAGTTACAACGACATCTGCTTCAGATATAGCATGCATCATCTGATTCATGGCCACTTGACGCTGTCTCTCCCGAATTCTAGCTCGTACCTCTGGCCGACCCTCCGTTTCCTTGAATTCGTCCTTCAACTCCTTGCGAGTCATCTTAAGTTTATTTCTAAATGTTATCACTTGGTATGGCAAATCAATTGCTGAGATACAAAGGAGCGTCAAGGTAACTAAAAGAATTCCTAGAATTAAGATATCAAGGCCCGATTCTATCGCCAATTTTGGAGAGAGTAAGTTTAAAAAGAAAACCCTATCATATACGGAATATATGATTGCGGTGATAACGCTTGCGATTAGAGTTAGTTTTGCGACACTTTTTATTAATTCTATCAGGCCCCGAGAGCCAAACATCCTACCAAGGCCAGTAATCGGATTTAATTTTGAAGACTTTGGCATGAACGATTTGAACGAAAACCCAATTCCACCAATTAAGTAAGCTGTAAGGACGGCTAATAGTAACGTCACTCCCAAGATTGGCGATATGACGATCAGACTTTCAAGCGATAATTCCGAGAAAGCCACCAGAATTGATTCGGGAGAAGAGATTACGGATTCATCAAATTCGAGAGCCCCATGCATCAAATCGATATACCTGTCTCCCGCTGTTGAGCCGAAGAAATACAAGATTGCAGCGACGGATATTAAGAGGACCGCAATAGATGTATCTTGTGACCGCAGGAATTGGCCCTCCTCTCGAGCTTTCTCCAACTTTCGTTGGGTTGGTTCCTCGGTCTTTTCTCCTTGATCTGATTCTTCGGCCATTTTTATACCACCATAAGAAGACTGAACTGCTCAAACGCATTCAACCAAAATTCTTCAATTAATTGCAGAACACCACGCAAAGAAAGGAGCAGGATGAAAACGCCAATCAGTGTAATTGCCGGAAAGCCCACAGCAATTATGTTTAGGGAAGGAGCTGATCGAGTAATTATTCCCAGCCCTGTATTGACCAAAAGCATAGCGATCATAATAGGTAAAGCAACCAGAAGCCCACCCGTGAAGATGGTTGAGGACCACTCGATCACTGATTGTGCTAATGGTTCTAGCGACATTGATGCCCCTAAAGGGAAACTTTCAAAGCTCATGAATAGAAGCTCAATCAATATCAAGTGGCCATCTATCAAGAGCAAAATCAAAGTTGATAGTATGATCAGAAATTGTGAAATAGTCGGAACATTTCCAAGAGTTGGATCTACCATATTGGCCATACTCAAACCGATAGAGTTTGAAATGGCTTGACCTCCTAAAGTAATTGCAGCGGTAACTATCTGAAAACTAAAGCCCAGAAAAATGCCTATCGCCGCCTGCTGAAACAATGCGCTTAAGCCATCCACGCTGAGTGGATCAAAAGGCGCACCTTCGAAGTAACTAATATACAACGCAGTGAGTAATACAGAGATCGCAATTCGAAATCTTAAATTGAGCGCTTGAATTGAATAAAATGGCGAGGCGAGGAGAAACGCGGAGATTCGAGTAAAGGGGTATAGAAACTCATAGAGGAGCTGAATTAATTCAGCTGAGGAAAAAATCATTATTGTAGATACATTGGGAGATTTGCGAGCAGACTCTGTAAGTATTCTACGAGGGTGAGTATTTGCCAGCCACCGAGGATAAAAAGTGTAGCTACAACTATGATTAATTTTGGGATAAAACTCAGAGTCATCTCTTGAATAGAAGTCGCAGCTTGTAGAATGCCTATTACAACGCCAACCAACAAAATCCCACCAAGCAAAGGGCCAGCGATCATCATCGTTACGATAAGCGCTTCTCGACCAATTGTTATAACGTCAGATACTTCCATCTATACTCCAAAGCTACCTGCCAATGATTGCATTACCAGTATCCACCCGTCCGCCAGGACAAAAAGCATCAGTTTAAAAGGCATCGATATCATCATCGGTGATAGCATCATCATACCCATAGACATAAGCACGCTCGCAACCACCAAATCTATTATTACAAAAGGTATGTATATTAAAAAGCCAATCGTAAAAGCCGTCTTTAATTCCGAGGTCATAAACGAAGGCAGCAAAATGTTGAGGGGGACGTCTTGCTCACCTTGATATTCATAACCCGCTATGTCGCTAAATACAGTTAAATCATCTTCTCGTGTTTGCAACAGCATAAAGTCCCGCAAAGGTTGCTCTGCGACTTGAATCGCTTGCTCTGCACTTATCTGCTCATTGAGATAAGGGGTAACTGACTCATCGTAGATTTGGAGAAAAATGGGAGACATAATAAAGAAGGAGAGAAATAGCGAGATCCCAACTAGCACTGTGTTTGGCGGCGTTTGCGCTGTGCCTATCGCCTGTCGAAGCAGAGACATAACGATTATTATCCTTACAAAAGACGTCATCATTATTAGAAGTGACGGAAGCAACGTAAGCACCGTCATCAAAATCAGAATTTGGAGTGTCAGGCTGTACTCAGTTCCATCTGCCGTTTGGTTAATACTGATGGCTGGAAGCCCCGTTTGGCCGATAGCAGCAGATGTAATCGAAAGACTTATAACGAAGACAAGGAGTCCCACGACTCTCGAAACAGACGGATTTATAACATGACAGAGTCTTAGTCTTTTTGCCAAGCTTTTAGCATTACTACAAGACATCTGGGTTCTCTTCTTCTTTATCTGATGCGGTCCAGACTGGCACAACGTTATCTCCAGAGATCGCAAGTAAGGACACCCGGTTATCGACTTCTATCAGTAAAAGCTGTGTTTTTAAAGCCGCTCGCTGCTGGGCCAAGATTTTTATCTTGCCCTGATTCGAATAAGAGAAATCGGCCGAATACTTATTAAGCAACAGGAAAAAGATGGCCATTAAAGCAACAACAATAAGTAATGCGATAGCTATATTCAGAAGCGCGTTACTTTCCATCTACTAAGCCCAAATGAGTTTTGACGATGCACGATAGAGAGTGCGCGATATAGAACGAGCGACCCAGAGTGTTTTCAAGCTTTGAGGCTAGGCAGCTAATCCGAGCTTTTTAAGCGTTCTGTCTTTGGAACAATATGAGTCAATTTGATGCCATATTTTTCATCGATCAGCACAATATCGCCTTTCGCTAAGAGAGTATCGTTAACAAAGACTTGAAGTGGCTCCCCGGCCAAAGAGTCAAGTGGAACCACCGCTCCTCTCTTTAATTCCATCAATTCGCTAATCTTTAACCTTTTTCGTCCAAGTTCTACAGAAATAGAAACCGGTATACTATCTAAAAGAGCCTTGTCTACAGCCTGCGATTCCCCGCGGCCGGCAATATTTACATTATTATCGGCAGCTATATCAGAGCCTTCACCTAAACTAGTTTGTTCGCTTTGCTCTTCCACACCTATCTCTTCGTTATTCATGATATTGCCTTAAGTAACTTATATTTTCTTAATAGACTCTATTCTGATGGCAAAGGACTCTCCGACAGTCCCAGAAATAGCCGAAAAAAGTGGAATTGAGCCCGCACTTACTTCTATCGGATCAGAAACTGATAGTGGAAATTCATCACCAACTTGAAGATTAGCGAGCTTACCCAGAGTAGTCGTGAACTCTCCAAGTTTCGCTTGTATATCGACTTCAATTTCTAGATGAGCTTCGTATAACTCTGACACCCAGTTATTACCGACAAACTCTTTTTCTTTTTCTTTTACTTTTACTTTGGAATCAAGCTGTTTAGCTTCCGCATGTGTGGGGGGATGGACTGCAGCCAATGGATAGACTATTTGAATAAGTCCTGAAAGCTCCCCAAGAGATACTTCAAAATCTGAAATTACTATGAGCTCCTCTGACTTGAAACATTGTAATTCGGAGGGACTATTGGTTGATTGATCTTTATTGAAGCTCGTTGCGATAATTGGCTCCCACGAATTCTTCAAAGCGCTTTTCATTAGGTTTACAACTATGTCGACAACAGCCTCTTCAGACCCTTCCAATTTTCTATTAGGGGTAAATCCGATAGTACTCACCCCAGCTCCACCAAAAAATCTATCCAACGAGTGGTAGATAATTGAAGAGTCTATAAGCAATATGGCTTGACCATGAAGTGGACTGAGATCTAGCGTCGTGGCAGAAATAGAAGATTCTTTCAAAGCCAGCAGTTCTTCAAACCGACATGCTTCGGTCTTCTTGTAGATAACTTGATAGGGTATGTTCAGGACGCTAGAGACTCCTTCTTGAAATGTCGCTCTCACTTTTTCGCTTACAGAGTCAAAGATGTCAGTTGCTATCGTGATCTTGTTATATTCGCTCGTAAGGTCATGTTTAATGACTTCAGCGGATTCCCCAGTAGCCAATTTAGTTAAGTGTTCATCGTTCTGAGTGCTTTGAATCGCTTCAAGCTCTTCTTCTGATAAGGTTCCCAATTCTTTGTCCATTGTGTTCACACTATTTATTGCATTAAAAATTCAGTAAAAAGTACTAAGTCAATACCTGGGAAAACATTTTGCTCTTCTAGAATGGCATTAGCAGCGGCCCGCAAATCTGGCTCAATCAGGCTCCTAAAATTTTCTGAAGAAGCTGCCGCGCCTTCGACATCAGAGAGACTGTCTAGCAGGGCGGCACGGATTCCAATCTCATGTGCAGTTATTTCATCGATAATTGGCTGCCCGTAGGGTGTTCTTAACGCAAGTTTAAGTTGCATCATTGAGCCAGAATCACGTAGCTGAATTGTAAATGATTCCGTTAACTGCAAATAAAGCGTCTCTAAGCGTTCAGGTTCCTCCAACTCCTCGACGATTTGATCACTGTCTCCGACTTCTGAAGATGAACTAGCGAGGATAAGAAAATAATATGCTGCGCCCCCTCCGATTAGAATCAAAAGAATCACCGCTATCAATACGGCCTTCTTTTTACCGCTTTTTTCGCTTTCGGCTTGTTCGTCTTTATTTGCCATCAGATTAGTCCAACTCAAACAAACGTGTCTATGAGGGAAGATGTTTTGCCTTTGTTCGTGCGCACAAATTCACTGGGATCTGAATCTCTCAAATTTTGTTTTTCCAAACTGACAAAGTTATCATTTTCCTTGTTACCTGATCCGCTGCCACTATTGCCATTCCGTTTTTCTTCATCACTGAAGTGGTCGGACACATTCAAAGAGAGAAGCCCTTTATGCTCTTGAGAAAGCTGTTCACGTAGGCTCGCTGCATTAGTTTGAATAAGCTTAGCTATCTCTAAGGTTTCCGGCCGGAGTGTGACCTGAAGATTGCTATCTTTTGTAAAACGCAAATCTACCTCTATTTCTCCAAGAGATTCTGGTGTAAGAACCATCTTGAGGGTAACATTTTTGCCAGAGAAAGAGCTCACGATTTGGTTTTTAATGATCTTGCTTAATCCTTCCTTAAATTCATGTGTGTCCAAAGCGTGAGTTGACGTAAGCGCTGATGACTTTGACTCGGGGGCCAAATCTGAGTTCCGCACGTCGACCGATCGATAAATGTTATTCGACGCGGAATGATCCTTGCCATCGGCATCCGGTTTTCCCGCACTCGCTAATTTACTAAGTTTTGAGGATAGCCCTGTCAGAAACATTGAATCATTATCGCGTTGGCTCTGAAGTGTTTGACCGGTTTCTGCGCTATCGCGTTGCCTCTGAAGTGTTTGACCGGTTTCTGCACTGTCGAGGCTGTTTTTAGAACCGATTATACTTGCTTGTTCTAGACCTTCCGAATCTGCCAGGTTTTGGAGATTCTCATTCATCGAAGCTGCAGCTTTTAAATCACCGACCAAAATCGGCCTATTGCTCTCAAGCATAACTTGATTCACTGAAGGCCGCTCAGGCGGCAAAAGCGGCAAAATATTGCCACTTGTATGCCCAGATTCCTGCGAAACCATACCTTGTGTACTGTTAACTTCAGGATCTTCTGGAAACGATTCCGTGTCAGCCTCATCCTTTGGATCAGAGGTTTGTTCAGTTGCCGACCTTTGTCCAGCCTCTGAAGAAGTCTGGTCCATCGATGTTGATCGCCGCGTTGAAGCATCAGCCCGCGATACACGGTCTAAGGTCTCAGAAAATGGCTCGGTACCAGATTTGCTCGAGCTCTCTGACGCTCTGTCCGCGGTTTTCATCTCATTTATAATGTTTTGTAGGTCAAATTGCGCATTTATCATAATTAGATTTCTTTGTTGGAGCTCTGTTCAATAACCGCTGTGAAGCGGCAAAAGTTATATGCCACTTCTCACTAAGCAAATTAAATGCCAACTAAACTATGCTTTTATTGGACCGCACAAAAGTTCTTGCGTACAGCTCATCATGATATTTGCGTTCAGCTTGTTCAGCCATAGAATGCTGTCGTCGCGTATAAGCTTCCTGCATTTTCTGATACTTAGAAGATTCTACGAGGAGACTACAAAGTTCGTTGCGAAGAGATTCGCATTCCGAATTACTTGCGTTAAGACTTTCTTCCAACTTCAGTTTTGCCGCATTGAGTTGATTGGTGAACGCCACTGTTGACTCTCTCAAAAGCAATTGTCGCCGATCAAAAACCGTGTTTGCAGAATCGTGTGTTAGATAATCCTGAATGTAGCTCTCTAGACTTTTTATCTTGGACTGAAGTTCTGAGCATCGCCTTTTTTGCTCAATGAGTCTGGACTCGAGCATTCTCTGTTTGCCAGTCAGCTTTTTTATCATCACCTGCCAGACTCTAGCGCTCATGCTTTTTCACTTTCAATAAAGGACAGTTCTTGCATCGTTTGCTGCAAGGTAAAAGTATCGCCCTCTCCTTGGATCAAAAATTTATCGATGTCAGGTTTTAATTTAATGGCTAGATCTAATTCAGCATTTGAGCCCGGTTCATATGCTCCGATCTGAATAATGTCCTCATTTTGCCGATACAGAGACCACAAGCGCCTTAGTTTTCTTGCACGTAACGTATGGGGCTCGCTTACAATTTTGTCGGCCACGCGAGAAATAGAGCCCTCTAAATCGATAGCTGGGTAATGTGAAGCATCTGCCAGTTTTCTAGACAGCATTATTTGTCCGTCCAGTGACGCTCTTGAAATATCAACTATAGGATCAGATCTATCGTCATTCTCAGCAAGGACTGTGTAAAAACCCGAGATTGAACCCTCACTTGCGCTTCCCATCCCTACTCGCTCAATTAAACTTGGCAACAAGCTGAAGACAGATGGCGGATATCCTTTGGTTGTTGGGGGCTCCCCGATAGCTAAACCAATTTCGCGTTGAGCATGCGCCACGCGAGTCAGGCTATCCATGAGTAACAATACATGTTTGCCTTGTTCCCGATACTGTTCTGCGATTTTGTGAGCTAATTTGGCCGCTTTTATTCTACGGACAGGAGAAGCGTTAACAGGTTCGGCGATAACGACAGATTTTCTTAGACCTTCCTCGCCCAAGGTTTCCGTCACAAACTCTTTGACTTCCCTTCCGCGCTCTCCGATTAAGGCAATTACAGCTACGTCTGCAGGCGTATTTTGCGCCAACATTGCAAGTAAAACACTTTTTCCAACACCCGAGCCTGCTATTAATCCCATGCGTTGGCCTTTTCCAAAAGTAAAACATGAGTCAATAGCTTTTATTCCGGTATCTAAGATCTCGCTAATATTCTGCCTAGCCAACGCGTTTGACTCGCCCAATTCGAAGCTTGCTTGCTCGTCATAATCTAACTCTGGACGTCCATCGATTGGCCGCCCTAACCCATCAATGACTCTCCCTTTTAATGCAAAGCTGAAGCAGCCGCGAGCCATTTCTGACCGAAGAGTGACTCGACATCCAGGAGAAATACGTTCAATCCCGTCTAAAGGCATCAAAAATACCAGATCACCATCGAATCCAATTACCTCGGCGTGGAGCCCATTATCCGAACCTCGAGCTTGAATGACACACTGGCCTCCAATTGGCGCTGAGATTCCAACAGCTTCAATGGTGAGTCCGACGATTCTTTTTACGCGACCAATTGAGATAAATCCCGGTGCATTAACAGAGAGATTCAGGTTTTCGAGAGCTTGGTTGAAATTATATAATTCATTCGATTTGCGCTCAGCCATGCTGAATTACCTTTTGAACGACAGCGTCAATTCGATCTTCTATGAGATCTGTGATTAATCGGTCGTTCATTTCAGCGTACGCGCTGCCGCGCGACAATTTTTTATCTACGACCATTCTAACGTCTTCGTATTGACTTATGAATTCTGGAGACAACGTATTAAAGTCGTCTTGAGATAAGTACAGTGTGGTTGGACTCTCATTAGAAGGTGCTGCTTCGTCCAGTAAATCCTTAGCAATCTTCGCGATTGACTCTCGAGATTCAACCAATTCCACCTTCAAAATTGCTTCAGAAATTCGAACAGCAAGGGTTTTAAGGGGTGAGTAATATTCCGTTACATCGCATTGACCACTCTTCAATAATTCAAGTAACGAAGAAATTTCGCGAGACTTCTTATCCATTTCTCGCGCTGACGCAGCTTTACCATCCTTGAATCCTCTTTCATACTCCTCTTCGAGTTTGGAGTTATCCGCTTTGATGCTTTTCTGTAATACGCCGCTTTGATTCTGAGACTCTTTACCCCGATCATCGCCGCCAGAAGAGTCTGCAGAACCTTTTGGATCCCAAATTCTGAAACTTTCTAATGAAGTGTCTTGTCGGGTGATGAAATCGTTCGGCACAAACTCTTCCGAATTCTCTCCGAGACGGGAGTTATCCTTTGACGCCAGGCGATCAGATGAACTCATTTCCGCCACCTGAGAGCATTATTTCACCGTCTCCAGAAAGTCTCCGTGCGATTCTCATAATCTCCTTTTGCGCTTTATCAACTTCGGAAACACGAATTGGCCCCATAGCCTCCAAGTCGTCCTCAAACAATTCTCTCGCCCTCTCAGACATATTTTCTAAAAACATTTCTTTAATTGACTCGTCAGCGCCCTTCAATGCGGGTATCAACAACTCATTATCCAGCTCTCGAATAAGCGTCTGCAAACTCTTATTGTCCATACTTTCAAGGTCCATAAAAGTTACCATGTTCTCCTCGATAGCCTCAGCAAGCCTTTGGTCCTGCGCTTCGACAGACTTGAGTATGCTGGTTTCAATCTCTGAACCAGAAAAATTAAGAATCTTAGCAGCTGCTTCGACACCCCCGAACGGCGTTTTACTTGTGTTATTCCTCTGAAGAAACTGCGATTTAAGTACTTCCTCTAGCCGAGCCAAAGCCGAGGCCTGTATCCCCTTAAGAGATCCGATCCTAGCTATGATGTCGGAGCGTACTTCTTCAGGGAACATCTTTATCAGGGCACCTGCTACGTCATGGTCTAGAATGGAAAGAACAACCGCAATCACTTGAGGGTGCTCTGCCTCGATTGCTGTATAAATTTCATTTGCGTCCATCCAGCGCAACATATCTAGCCCTTTTAACGATTGTTCTGGGATAATTTTCTCCAACGCGGCAGAAGCCCTATCCTCGCCGAGAGCTTTGTTAAAGACCCTCTGAATGTATTCGGAATTTTCAGTTCCCAGGTCTGACATCTGTGAGGTTGAGATTAGAAAGTCGTCCAGAACGGCATTAACAACATCTTTAGGTAGATTTGCGACTTCAACCATCTTCTTTCCAAGAGTCTGAATATCTTTGGGTTCAAGATGTTGAATCACCTGTGCCGCATGCTCTTCGCCCATGAGCAACATCAACATTGCGGCTTTATCCGAACCAGAAAGTTTTGAAAGCCTTTCATTCAAATCGGAATTGGGTTCTGCTTGTTCAGTTGACTCTGTATCTTTTGCCATAGTCGCTATGACTCCCTTACCCTTGAACTAAGTCTTTTATCGCGGTTGCTACTTTTGCGGGATCGGAACTTGCTGCTTGTCTCATCATGCCGACCCTCTGATCATAGCTCAGCTGCTGAAAAGCTTGTCCTTGGGTGGTACCAGCTCCGAGACCCGAAGTTTTATTCAATTCCCGGTTTCTGGCTAGGATGGACGTCATTGCTGGACGTACGACAAATAAGAGTGCTAGCGCGAGCACTATTACCGCGCCAACTACTTGAGCGATAAATTGGATGGACGAATTTTCATACCATGGAATGGGTATTTCTTCGATTTGAGCGACATCAACAAATGGGGAAGAAATAAGAAGAACCTGGTCTCCTCTGGCTTCATCGAAGCCAATCGAATTCTTGACCAAATCAGTAAGTTGGTCCAAGTTTACTTCAGAGGATGTTGACTCTGTAGCATCAGATTCCTCGCTAGCTTCTAGACCTAGCGCCGCCTGATTTACGACGACGGCGACAGAAAGCCTGCTAATTGTCCCAATTGCGTTTCTCGAGTATTGAATAGATCGGTCAAGTTCGTAATTGCGAGTTGTTCTCTCACTAGAAGGTTCAGCAGGTGTGGTGGTCTGGGCGTCGGGAACTTGCTGCTCACCAGCATCGGGGTCGCCCTGATCAGCCGGAGCCAAATTTGATTGAGCTCCCGGAATTCCTCCGACTCTTGCATTTTCTCCGTTTCGATCCACAGATAGAGTTTCAGATCTGGAGAGAGGTCCCTTGCCTGTTTGGTCAAAGATCTCGGAAGTTGTCTCGAATTCCGAGAAGTCAATCACTACGTCGACATCAGAGTTGACATTTTCTATGCCTACGATTGGTGCTAGCAGTTGCTCTATGCGAGTTTGGTAGTCGCTCTCTATTGACCTTTCATAGGTTGCCTGCATATCAGCCATGCGCAAGGTAGGGGACATACTCATTGTCAACAGGTTACCCTGTTGATCAACAACCGAAACATCCTCTACAGCTAGATACGGCACGCTCGAAGAAACCAGATTTGTTATCGATTGCACATTTGATTGAGTAATGACTCTACCAGGGTGAGCAATAACTACTACCGAAGCTTTAGCAGGCACCCTGTTGCGCACATAGGAACTCTGCCGTGGTGCAGCCAGATGAACCCGCGCAGATTTTATCGACGATATTTGTACGATGCTCTTAGACAGTTCTATCTCGGTTGCTGCCCGATACTGCGCTTCCTCCATGAATTGGCTAGTTGTCAGAGATGCTTGCTCATTAAATATGTCCAATGATTGCGAGGTTCCGGGGTCTGAAAATCCGGCACTCGCCAACAACATCCTGGCTTCATAATAGCGATTAGGGGGCACCATAATGTCACCAGTCCTGCTGTCTAACTCGACTGGGAATGCGGAACCTGCCAGAACATTAAAAGCCTCGTTCTTTTCCGACTCGGGAAGATTAGTATACAACGGCCGGTAATTACCTGACTCAAGCCAGTTGTAGAAGAGCAATAACCCAAAAAGAGTAAGTACAACTATGACTCCCGGTAGTGATCGCTGCAGGAGCTGCATTGCTGGAAAATTGCCCGCTTGCGCATTTGCGATTGGATATGGCGAATTGACGCTCGAGCTATCTTGAACTCGCTGCGTGTCTATCAATGTGCCAGCGTTACTCGCTGATGTTGTGCCTGTGAGAGCTTGTTGGGCGGTGGCCACTGTTAGTTCCTTAATTTAATTGTCGTGAATTGTTTCTCTAGACCGGCATGTTCATTATTTGTTGATAGGCTTCAAGCACTTTGTTCCTAACTTGCAAAGTTGCTTCAAATGCAAGAGACGACTTTTGCATTTCAAGTACTACGTCTGTCAGAGGAATGTCCTCTCCGGCAAGATATGCACCACCCATAGAGGTGGCGTTTTCCTGTATCTCATTCACACTTGATAAAGCATTGGTCACGGCACTCGCCATTTCGGAGCCGAACGTGCCCACACCCTGAGTGCTCGGAAAATCAAAGCCTTGCAGGAGTGATGATCTTGATTCGTTTATCTGCGCCTGATAATCCCTAATTTGGGCCAAAAGGCTATTTGTTTCTGCTTCTATTTTCATAATTATATCGTTGTAATTGAGGACTATACTCGTGAATATGCTGAAGGTACCGGCAATCCAAGATCTCTAAGCTTATTAATTTTGTACCTAAGTGTTCTTGGGCTAATGCCCAGCTTTTCTGCCGCTGCATTCCGAGTCGGCGCAATAGACAAAGCAGCTATGATATTCTGCAACTCAAGCTCGTTACGAAGATTCGACATAAGAACGTTGCCAAGCTGATTGTTTGAACAGGGCACGCTGTCAGAAGGATTCTGAAAACGATCTTCTTGATCTGCTAAAGTCTCCGATTCCAATTTTGGTTCCTCAGTAGCGCTGAGTACTTCGTCATCGAACATTATGTCTGATTCGAAAATCTCCTTGCCATTGCAGAGGATCAATGATCTGCAGATCAGATTTTCTAATTCGCGTACATTGCCAGGCCAAGAGTAGCTCTCGAGCGTTTTTTTAGCGCAATTTGTTAAGCTCGGAAAAGGTTTTTGTGAATTCTTCTGAATAAACAGAAGGGCAAGCGGGATAATGTCCTTTTTTCGCTGGTTAAGTGGCAGCTGCGTCAATTTAAAACCGCATAGTCGATAATACAAATCCTCTCGAAACAAACGCTTGCTAACAGCTTCTTTTAGGTCGACGTTAGTGGCCGCTACTATGCGTGTGTCCACTGTAACGGTTGATGAGCCACCGACTCGTGTCAATTGTTTCTCTTGAAGGACTCGCAATAGCTTTGCTTGCAACTCTAAGGGCATTTCGCCAACTTCATCCAAGAATAAGGTACCCCCGTCGGCTTGTTCGAAGCAGCCTTTCCGAGCGTTATTGGCACCGGTGAAAGCGCCTTTTTCATGGCCAAACAGAACATCTTCTGCTAAGGACGCCGTTATCGCAGCACAATTGATCGCAACAAATGGGCCGTCAGCACGAGGTGAGGATTCGTGAATGACCTTTGCGGTCACTTCTTTGCCAACGCCCGTTGGTCCATTTATCAACACAGCAACTTCGGTTGCGGCAACCTTGCAAGCTAATTTGAACAACCGAGTGCTTTGTTCATCTACAAATACAAATGGTTGGGCATTAGACGATTCTTCGTTTCTGTCTTTCTCTGCGGGTAGCATTCTTGACCTCCAAGATTTGCTCAGTACGTAGCAAATAACAGGCCAATATCGATTTGTTAAGTAATATCAATTAGTTAGATGTAAATAGTATTTTCGGAGTCATTGAAATTAACCTCCTGTCAACTTTCTTACACCCTGACACGGACACTTATATATACTAGCTTCAAGGTCATAATGAGAGTTTTTGGAAAACCTCCATAAACCTACCAATCGCAATAAGTCTATCTTCCCTACTCAAGTCGTCAGCATCTTAGCTTACCAAGGTTTAGCGATGATGGAGTCGAACAGTCAATAAAGTAGGTTAATTAGTAACTTAAGAAGAATTACTAAGATCTGCATTCACTTGATTGTACAAGAGTGAGTGTCCACGATCTCATTCGCTTGAGATCGGCTGGCAGCTATACATAAAGAGATCGAATAAGCGTTTTTTGGAGTTTTCTTTTAATCCCATTTAAAGAAATTGCAAACGTTGTGAAACACCTGTGTTTTCCGCATCAATTTCAACTTGATGTTATTTGGATGATTTCCAGTAAATACGAACAACGTTGTAGTTAGTTTGTAGTTGCGTGAGCGCCTGAATTTACGCCTTTTCTAAAATCGAGAGAAATCAACAACTTCGATCCAAATTCAAAAACGAGTCTGTAGCGCGTTCCTCATGAGGTACTATCACTCAGATCTTGCCTATCCTTTCAGTTCGCTTTCAGAGAGTCTTTAATCCGCAACGCAACGACACTATATTTCTAAATCTCCTCAACCAGTTCACAAGATACTTCTCTGATCAAAACATCCCTGTTGGTTAATAGTGAATTGTTCAAATGGTTGTCACAGATATTACTCCTAATACTTCCGTGACGTCCTTTGCTGCTCCTCCTTCGGTCTCCCAACCTATCCAGCCATCAGATATCGACCTTATTAGTGAAATCCCCGGTGAGTTCAAAGCAACCCCCAACAAATAGCAAATTGAGACACTCGCTCATCTTGCGAATTCTTAGTTGTCTGGTTAAAGTTAGGACTGGTCACGTTTGACCGGCCTCTCTTGACAAGTTTGACAAATTGATGGAAGAGGATAGTCCCCAAGCATACTAGCCCGCAATTTTTGTGCTGCCTCACTCTGGATCACAGTTTCCATTGATGCGTCGCGGACATTTCCTACTTTCAGTTCGCCATCATGATCAAGACAGCATAGTGTTACATCACCATTCCACAGTACACCAATATCAGTGAACGGATGCGAACAATATGACGTTTTCCTCGTTGTTTTTAGGTCAAATTCATTACTTACTCGGGTGTTAGCAAATGTAAATGCTCTCCAGAACGTTAGCTTAATTCCATGCTGCAAAAGGTAAGAAGTAGACGCATGATTATTCCCTCGCACGGGATCATCGGTATTGTGGTCTTTTCGCTCAAAAGGAGACATTTTAAGCTCCTCCTCGACTTCAGCGACGAAATCATTCCATTCTTTCAAAATAGCACTAGCCTCGTTTGAAGTCGCAATAATACTTACATTTGACGCTGTATTTTGGGTAACCATCACCCTTATTGTAATGTCATTTTTGATTGCGTTCCCTTTCGCTAAACGTTTCATATATTCACGAACTAACATCCGAAGATTGCTATTATAACGATTCCATGAAAGACCAACTTTACCTCGAAAATGATATGTTTCTTCCGTAGGCGTCATGTGGCTGGCAGTTAATGTGCCATACAATTCATTTAATACCTTAGGTATATTCTTCTCGTTAAGTGTACTAATGTTGGTTACGAGATCAGTCTCTACATTTTTTGAAGCTCCAAATCTCAAAATCTCGGTCAGAGCAGGGTGCAAGGTTGGCTCACCCATTAAATGGAGATGGACTTTATTCGCGATTTTTCTATCAGCATTCTCTTGATACAGTTGTTTAATCAGCCCTAAATCCATGAAGCCCAGACTACGCTTTTGATCGTCCGATGGACAAAAAGTACAGTGAAAATTGCATTTATTGGTCAATTCGAAAAAAATTGAAGTAGTAGCTGGAGCAAGTACATTATCTCCCACTGATGGGATACCGGTACGATGAACAAAAGCTTTCTGGAAACTTGAAACAGAGTCTTCCATCTTACCTAGTTCTTCGAGCGTGTTGCCCAAGTTATAGTGAGCTTGGGCGTGGTCAGGCTTTGCCGCTATTGCGTGATTATAGCTGACTTCAGCCTCGCCTAACCTTCCCAACTCTCTGAGCGT
>PBCW01000075.1 GCA_002718015.1 Rhodospirillaceae bacterium | reverse complement strand
CTTCTTCTAATCTTCCTAGTTCTTTGAGTGTGTTACCAAAATTATTGTGGGCTTCGGAAAAGTCAGATTTCAACTTTATGGCTTGCGAATAACTTGCAACAGCTTCGTCTAATCTTCCTAGTTCTTTGAGCATGTTACCCAAGTTGTAGTGGGCTTCGGCAAAGTCAGGTTTCAACGCTATCGCTTGCATTAAACTTACTTCGGCTTCGTCTAATTTTCCTAGTTCTTGGAGCGTGTTACCCAAGTTGCTGTGGGCTAGGGCACAGTCAGGATTCAATGCTATAGCTTGGTTATAGCTTGCTAGAGCTTCGTCTAATTTGCCTAGTTCTTCGAGCGTGTTGCCCAAGTTGCTGTGGGCTAGGGCATATTTCGGATTCAAGGCTATCGCTTGCTTATAGCTTGCTAGAGCTTCGTCTAATATGCCTAGTTCTTGGAGCGTGTTACCCAAGTTGTAGTGGGCTTCGGCATAGTCAGGCTTCAACGATATCGCTTGACTATAGCTTGCTAAAGCTTCGTCTAATCTGCCTAGTTCTTTGAGCGTGACGCCCAAGTTGTTGTGGGCTAGGGCATAGTTCGGATTCAACGCTATCGCTTGACTAGAGCTTGCTAAAGCTTCGTCTAATCTGCCTAGTTCTTTGAGCGCGACACCCAAGTTGCTGTGGGCTAGGGCATAGTTCGGATTCAACGCTATCGCTTGCCTATAGCTTGCTTCTGCTTCGTCTAATCTTCCTAATGCTTGGAGCGTGATACCCAAGTTGTAGTGGGCAGCAGCGTCTTGAGGAAATAACGCAACTGCTGTCTGATTGGCATTTAGGGCTTCAGACTTTCTGCCTGTTGCTCCTAATACTGCGCCTAAAACTTTCCAACTAAAAGGATGATTAGGAAAATCTTTACTTATGGTTGTAGCTAGCTTCTCTGCGTCACTAAATCGTCCGCTCTGATAGTGTTCTAAAAGACTACTGAGTTGTTCCTGAGATGGGCTTAAACTAACAACAGTTTCTTGTTTGTTTATGGAGGCTAGTTGAGCCTCCAGGACATTTAATTTTTCTTTGTCCACATCTTGATTCTTTGCCTGCTCAAGAACTTCCTCCGCATTATCAAACTGCTTTTCTTTGATAAGTGCATCAATATAACTGAGCCAAAATTGTTCTATATTTGGATTTGCTTCAAGAGCAGTTTTAAATAACGGTAGTGCTGCATCAGCTTTATTAACAGAGACTGTTAATACGCCTAGATTGTGGTTAGCGTCTG
The DNA here is from genome assembly GCA_002718015.1 of Rhodospirillaceae bacterium. Lineage (GTDB taxonomy): Bacteria > Pseudomonadota > Alphaproteobacteria > UBA8366 > UBA8366 > UBA8366. Next base: position 13,101 of record PBCW01000075.1, on the reverse strand, counting down.
GATGCTGAGGCTGAGATTGCAAGATAGCCCGATATAAACATTCAGCATCTTGTAGCTTGCCCTCTTTGTGTGCGGCAACGCCTTGCTGCAGTGCTTGTTCGATAGTAAGTTCCATTAAATACTCTCAATCTCTGCCTCGATCATGCTCTGATCCCGAATTCATGTATTCTTGCGCAGTCGTAAACTTCAAATCCTTCTAAGCAGCATAAATATCTTTCTTCTCTTGATTTAACCGCTCTCGCTCTTCTCTTGCTTTCTTTAAATGAGCTGGCAATTCTATATTCGCCCACCCAGTTTTGTGCATATCTTTTTTGTCGCACATGTCTAATTTCTAACTCGCTTATAAAGTCCAATATTCCTAAACTCTACTTCGAGACGATCTTTTCGGTTTAGTTTTTTTGTGTATTTTTGAAGAATCGCCCAAACGAGTTTTGTGGTGTATCGCTCAGTGCGTTTTGGTTTGATTTGTCGTTCGTTTAGATAGTCAGGAATATCCTTATTGGAAATTCCTTTCTGACTCATTCGATACATCAACTTCTCTCTGTAGTCATAGTTCTATTCCTGTGAGAATTGAGAGAGTCGAGTTGTAGAGATGTGAATATCAAATCCCGTTGTGTAGTTTAGAGTTCAACTGTGTTGAATAACTTACTCCACTGTGACGGACTGTATTTCGTAAGTCTTATGAATCTTCATGTAGTAAATCTCAGTCAACTGTAACCGAGCATATACTACTGTATAGTCCTTTTTTACCCAGTCGGAACTGGAGTCTTTTGTGCAGTAATCTCACTCTACTGCAGCAGAGCGTCCGTAGCAGGCTTGTTTATTATTGGTCTAATCCTTTAAAAAAACCGCCCACATTTCCTCTTAGATCTGCATTCCAGTCCGTTAACTTATCCTTCATGTCTGATTTAATGTCGCCCAATACAAGAAACTGCTTAATTTCAAAATATTCTGGGAACTCTTTAACCAGGTGGCTTTCTGAGTGATTTTCTAATCTTAATCTGGCAGCATCGCTATCCTCAAACATTTCTATTAATGTTGCCGACTTCTCATCTTCGGATAGAAACCATTCAAATCTTATGGTTTTAGGTTCTGAACAATTAAAAACATATGGAGATGAATTTTCCCTCATAAATTGTCTAGCCTCATTCACGCTTTTAATGAATCCCAATTCAAAAATAAATGTAATTATCTTGTTTGGCTTATTTAATTCACTCATTCTTTCATTCCTAAATCAATGCTCGTAAGTGATCCACTGTGATCGGTGAGAATATACTATTATACAATCCGACTTCATCAAGTTTTACGCATATCCTTTTCGTTACTCATGATTCTTCCTATCCTCTATGAAATCTCACCAAGTAATTCGTTTATGTAAATCCTGAAATCTGGATAAAATGTTTCTTGTTCACTTCTCCAAGTTTGTAAATTGACAGGTATTCCTATTATTTTTGCCCACCAAATTTTCCTTGCTTCGAATTCTTCTGCGGCATAGAGTCCTATTTGATATTGATAGAATTCGTTCTCCCAGATTCGCAATTGTGACAATATAAAAATGTGTAATTGTTGCCATTCAGCGTTCGTAACATCTAGATTTGCACTACGTTTATCCGCTATATCAAAAAGCTCAGGGTTCTCGACCATTTTATCGTAGACTGACAATTGATTAGCAACGATAGAATTCCTAGTCTGCGATTGCATCATCTCCGTGTTTTGTTGCATCTCTTAAGCTAGAAATATGATTGAACCAATCACACCAATGTTTGCTATAAGTGACACACCTTCATTGATTGCTGAAATCTTCATAAATCCTCCTTTGATTTCTGTGTTTTTATCTTATCGAAGGATTGTTGAATAGGAAACTGAGGGCGTGATCTTCAGTCATGAGCGTGATGAGAGTCGTACCTTGCAATTTGGCAGAGAGAGACAGCTTTCTTATTGAAAAACGAAAAATACACTGTGACTGAAGAGCGATTAAAGAAGCTGTTGCTTGTATCTCGAGTTGCGATCCGACTAAACTTCCGTGCCCAAAGCTCAGTCTTCAGTCGACCCTAAAAAAACTATTTTCAGATTTTTCATGATCACCTTTTAATTCATTGTAAAGCTCAGGATTCTCTTCCTGCATTCTCTTTACAAATTCTGCGGTGGTACTCGGATCAACGATATTCTTTTCAAACCAATCAGCAAATTCCGCTTCACGAAGGTTCTTCCAAAATTTCCAGACTCGTTCTCCCGTCGGGGATCTAAAAATACCAGTTCTCAGCATATGAACCCTCATATCTAGGTGCTTCTTTTCTACAAGACCTTGCTGAACCTTGTCGTAAACATCGAATACATCAACCAAAAGCATGATCGTAAAAAATGTAATCCTGGATTTATCCACAGAATTAATATCCTCTGAAGCCCAATCCTTTCCAATAAACTCAGCAAACTCCTGATCTTTTGCCGTGTGAAAAAATCGTTCGTATAGTCGATGCGTTAAACCATGACCAAATTGCGCTTTGGTTATTAAATTGGTCTGTCTAATCTGCGCAGATAGGTAGAGTAGTGTCGCTACAGTAGCAATTGCCGCGATAAATTCGCCGAGTGAACCCAGTTCCTGAAAACTCATTCTTTTTCCTCCTAATATTTCCTGACTTCAAGCAACTCGGTTGCTGGCTATATTTTGACCTTGATGATTACGCTTTAGACGATCTCAATCTTCCTCTGCTTGTTGATTCATATATTCTTCCGCAGTTGTAAACTTTAAATCTTTCTCAGCAGGATCTTTATCTGTCTTCTCTTGATTTAACCGCTCTTGCTCTTCTCGTGCTTTTTTCAAATGAGGCGGCAAATCTATATTCTTCCATCCAGTTTTGTGCATATCCTTTTCGTTGCTCATGACTCTTCCTATCCTCTATGAAATTTCATCAATTATTTCATTGAGATAGAATCTAAAGTCTGGAGCAAACGCATCTTTTAAGCGTCTCCAGATACCTAAATTTACAGCCATAGACATCTGACGCCTTCATGCATGCGTTCTTGCTTCAAATTCATCTGAATCAAAAAGTCCAAGTTGACTCTGATAAAATTCATTTTCCCACATTCGTAAATTCGACAACAGGAAATATGTATATTGAAACTCCTCAGTTTCCTCAGTAGATAACCCTGAATCAAGTCTCTTCCGTATATCAAAGATTTCAGAATTTTCGATTGCTCTCTCGTAGAATGTGAGTTGATTTTCCACGATCGAATTTCTCGTTTGCGATTGCATCATCTCCGTGTTTTGTTGCATCTCTAAACCCAGAAATACGATTGAACCAATTACACCGATATTTGCTATTAGTGAAACACTTTCATTGATTGCTGAAATCTTCATGAGTTCTCCTTAAGTTATCTAATCCAGTATCCGATTTCTTCGGCTTTGATTTTCACTTCATGCTGCTTTTAAAGTCGAATTTTGTATTTTTCGATGAGACTCCAAACCAGTTTTGTTGAGAAATTCTCTGTTCGTCTTGGTTTGTAGTTATTTGAATTTAGATAGTCTGAAATGTCTCTATTCGACATTTCGTTGATGTGTAAATCGTGTATCAGTTTGAGTAGTTCTTCCCAATCATCACTCAACCTACAAACTGTGAATTTACGAGAAGTGATACTGACAATACATCCGAGTGTGATGTTGTAGATGTCAGAGTTATGAATTTCACTCCACTGTAACCGAGTTGAATTAACCAGACCCTTATTTTGACTCACCTTTTACCGAGATTCTTTGCATGTGACTGGATATCGACAGCAGCGACAAAACTTCCTTCACCCAATTCATAACCCTTTTTCTTATTCTTGCTCTTATATTTTAAGGAGTCACCAATTATGGGCAATTTCAGTCTGACATCTAGACTGTGAGTACGTCTTTCTTCGTTGAAAGAAACAACGATGTTATCAACATATTTTAAGATTTCAGCATTTCTAGCATCTCTGTTCAATTTGTCCAGATTTTTGACTTTCTTGCCATAATCTTTAACCCAATCAACCCAGTCATCGTCATTTCTTAATTCAGTCAGCAGATTTTCCTTTTCCAACAGTTTTTGCAATTCTAAATTTTTTTCGACTTCCAAGTGGCTGGTTAACTTCGTGAGATGTTTTGCCTTGTTCGGTGTCAATACCTTGTTTGTTTCGTTCACGATAATTGCGTTGTCCAGTCTTTTGACAGTTTTTCGTATTTGGGCAATTTCGAACTCTAACTAACTCAGTCTTTGCTTTCGGTAATTTAACATTACTCTTATATTCACGTAACATTTAAAATTCCTTATAAAGACTGCATGAATATCTCATATTTACAAATCACCGATAATTGCATCGGATTAATCGATAAAACCTCTTAGAAACGATTTAAGACGGTTTAATTATGGAATCTGATAAGAGTCTCCACTTATCAATTTCTTCATTCTCAGCAACAACAAAATTTCTCATAAAATTGATTAGGATATGAGTGCGATTTGTTCTCTTAAAATTGCATATCTCATCAAACCTATCCAACACATCCATATCACATCTAAAATTAACCAACTTCTTATCAATACTTTCCATTTAAACTTCTTCTCTAATTCCAACAGACAAAGCGACAGATACTAGATAGATTTGCTCTATCAAGATTTTCAACCTTATTTAGACGAAATTTTCCTGCAGTCTGAGTTCCAGGCAATACATCGTATTTACCGCAAATACCTAATATTTATAAAACTGTTCATTTGGGGAAATTTGTTGTCGAAACTGCAGGGATGATAGGGGATAATGAAAAGTTAGAAAGCAAAAACACTGCAATTTTGGGAAATTGTTTGAGAATATCAGGGGATGGAAAAACTCACATTCTTAATCATATTTTGCTTGCCTGCTGTCTGCTTCGGGCAAGTCGATGGCAAGGGGATTATTTGCACAAGAGATGACGGAGAGATAATACAAGGGTTTTATTTCGACTCAGGTACAGTTGTTCAGGGGAATTCAGAAGGGAAAAAGAAGAGTTCTATGTTCGTGAATACACATATAGACACTATTTTACAAATCCTGACGAAATCTCTTGGGGAGACTACCGTATTGTAAGTGTCAATTACGTTTTTTCCCGAAAAGATGGACGATTAGTCGTATCGATTGACAACACTCCGAGGTACGAACATTCCTGCGAAGTTATGGAAAGTTATCAATCCTACTCAATTGGAATGCAATTATTAAAAGGTTCGAAGCAAGCAGAATATGACAATCAGAGGAAAGGCAACGTACTGTGAGAGAGCAAATCCTAACACTATCTCTGCTGCTATCCACGATAACTTTCTCGTCGCTGTCTTTTGGGGAGTGGACTAAGAGGACAACAAACCCAGAAGGTAATGAATTTTATTTGGACTATGAGCAAACGAGGGTATATCGGGGACTTGTCTATTTTACGTATCTGCAAAATAACCTTAAACCCGACAAGTTTGGACATCTCTCCTCAACGAATTAATTGGAAGGTAATTGTGCGACATTAGGAATGAGGTTATTTAGTTTTACGTTATATAAACAATCAATGGCAAGAGGAAGAGAAGAAACCACTATCAATCCAGAAAATCCAGAAAGTCCTTATGCTAATTCAGACTCAATACAGGTAGGTTTGATAACAGAGGTTTGCGGTATATATAACCTCGATTAACCCAAACATTATCCCAATCCACGCAATCCCTATAATTGGATTTGCTTTTAAACTTGGTTATATAAGCAATCCATACATCGTCTCTCATTTCCTCAACTAAAATTCTTGGAAGACTTCCAGACGTTTTTCCCTAGCAGGATTTAACCTCGCCAACAAACTCATCGCTTCTATCCTTATAAGGATTATCGATAATTAAATGGAAGTGTGTGTGAATATAAGAATTGCCTAACTTGATAGGGATAAACGTTAAACGTTTTCTTTTCCTTCTATAATTGTTCTGCAGACATGATTGATTTAAGCGATTGCTAAAGTGTCTGATTTTCTGGGTATGAAAATGCGACTTATCGGGTTTCATAGTTAAGGTAACTGCAAAAGGGGATATGAAAGGTTTTCCTTACATGCAATCCCTTAATTCACTTTTATAAACCAAGACTGAAATCATCTATCTAAAACCTAGAGCAAAATATTTCTTTGTTTATCTGCTATTTATATCCCCCCAGAAAGTAGTAAAACATTACACGACACACCCATATACCACTTTTACTATTTTATGTGGATGCGAATATCTCTGATTTTTTCGTTTTCTAGTTTTGCTAGATATTTCTTATGAATCCTTTCAACCAAACTCCCATAAAAAAGTTTTCCACGTCTACTTCGATAACCAAGATTATTTTAATAACCAGCAACCTCTTTATATTCCCAACCAGAACCCCTGAGATCCTCTATAACCTCTATTAACTTCCAATAATACTCATTCACTCCACCAAGATAGGAATGTTTAATTTCGACGATTACAGAGGCTTCTAAAAAATCTTTTTTAAGGGAAGATGTTGCGAGGTGATGGGAAAGTGACGCAGAGAGTCTGGTTTATTCTATTCCACTGTAACCGATTTAGCTAAATTACGAGGCTGGTCTACATCTGTGCCTTTAACGATGGCGACATGATAAGACAGGAGCTGCAGCGGAATGGTGAAGACGATCGGATCGAGAACATCAGGTGAGGCCGGGACGTGGATGACCTTGCAATTCTTGTCGCCCTGGTAGTTCACGCTCTCGTCAGAAAAGACGTACAGTTTTCCGCCCCGGGCGCTGACTTCTGCTAGGTTGGTGCGCAGTTTTTCAAGCAAATCGTCATTGGGAGCTACTGCGATGACCGGCATGTTTTCATCGACCAGTGCCAGCGGTCCATGTTTAAGTTCGCCTGAAGGATAGGCTTCGGCGTGTATATAAGATATCTCCTTCAGTTTTAGAGCGCCCTCTTTCGCGATGGGGTACTGGATTCCCCTGCCAAGAAAAAGGCTGTGGTGCTTATCAGCGAATTGTCGCGACATCTTGCGAATGTCTCTGTTGAGGCTCAGCGTGCTTTCGATCAGGTCCGGTAAGCGGTTAAGCTCTCTGACCAGGGCTGCCTCTTTTCGCGGTGTTAGACTATTCCGGCGTCCCAACGCAATGGTCAGGATCAGCAACACGGCGAGCTGTGCCGTAAACGCTTTGGTTGAGGCAACGCCGACTTCCTGCCCGGCCATCGTCAGTAAAGAAAAGTCTGATTCACGCACCAGTGAACTAGTGGCAACGTTGCAAATCGCCAGATAGGCAGTGTAAGGGAGTGTTTTGGCGTAGCGAAGCGCGGCCAGAGAATCTGCAGTCTCACCGGATTGAGACACGGTGACCAGCAAAGACCCGTCTGGCACGATGATGTCCCGATAGCGATAGTCACTGGCAATGTCTACTGAACACTCCATGCGAGCGATGGACTCCAACCAGTATTTGGCGACATGGCAGGCATGATAGGAAGTGCCGCACGCGACGAACTGGACGTGTTTGACCTTGTCGAAAATGGCCGGTGCCTTGACACCGAATGCATTCTCCAGGACTTTGTTTTTCGAAACCCTGCCGTCCAGCGTGTCCCGGATGACAGCCGGTTGCTCATAAATTTCTTTCAGCATGAAGTGCTTGTAGGTGCCCTTATCACCATCACTGCTATGGCCCGCCACTGTGCTAACTTTGCGTTTTATCTGCTTGCTGTCGTGCCAAATTTCATAGTTTTCAAGGGTAATTCGGGCAATGTCTCCCTCTTCAAGGTAGACAAACTGATCGGTCACCTGGCCGAGCGCATGTGGGTCAGAGGCAACGAAGTTCTCTCCGATCCCGACACCAATTACCAGCGGGCTGCCTGATCTCGCGACGATTAATTCATCAGGTGTGGCTGCATCGGCGACGCAAATGCCGTAAGCGCCTTCGAGGCGTCTGATTGCTTTTTGGGTCGCATCGAACAGAGAAACTTTATTCCCCTTGCGCTCAAGATGGATCAGATGCGCAATGACTTCACTGTCAGTCTGCGTGGCGAATTGACATCCGGATTCGGTCAACTTCTCCCGAAGTTTTTCAAAATTCTCGATGATGCCGTTATGAACAATGGCGATTTGTCCGCCTGAACTGTGAGGGTGCGCATTGACGTTAGTGGGTTTGCCGTGAGTTGCCCAGCGTGTGTGGGCGATGCCTACGTGGCCCCGCAGCGCTTTGCCTTGGACCCGCTCTACCAGTTTACTCACCTTGCCGGCGGTTTTATGCACTTTGACTGTTTTTCGGTCAGGGGCAAGCAGCGCGATACCCGCCGAATCGTAACCGCGATATTCCAGTCTTTTCAATCCTTCCAGGAGGATCTCGGTGACATTCCGTTCAGCAATTGCGCCGACAATTCCGCACATGGGTCTGACCTGCTCGCAGTAAGTGAAGGCTACAAATTATCTCCCAGATACCGCTGGCCCACAATCAGCGCGACGAGCGGGTACAGGTTAGTACTCGCACTCTGGGCTCAGATTCCTTACTATTCGTTCCTGCATCGAAAAACGACAACAACAATTATGGCAGCTCAGAAACGCTATTTCGGCACAGACGGTATCCGCGGCAAGGTTGGCCAGACGCCGATTACCCCTGATTTTATGCTTAAACTGGGGTGGGCAGCCGGTAAGGTGTTCACTCAAGGCGGTAACCGCAGCAAGATATTGATTGGCAAAGATACGCGTATCTCCGGTTACATGTTTGAGGCTGCGCTGGAAGCAGGCCTGACGGCAGCAGGGGTGGACATCAATCTCACTGGCCCGATGCCGACACCTGCCATTGCTTACCTGACGCGCACTCTGCGTGCTCAAGCGGGTATCGTGATCAGCGCGTCGCACAATTCCTTCGAGGATAACGGGATTAAGTTTTTTTCCGACAATGGAACAAAGCTGCCCGATGAGATCGAACTGGCGATTGAAGCGGAACTCAGCAAGGCGCTGACGACAGTTGCACCGAAATTTCTGGGCAAGGCCAGCAGAATAGACGACGCGAGAGGCCGCTATATCGAGTTCTGTAAAAGCACCGTTGGCTCAAGGTTGACACTTTCGGGACTGAAGGTCGTTGTGGATTGCGCCAATGGTGCAACTTACGACATCGCACCTGCTGTGCTGTCTGAACTGGGGGCAGATGTCGTCAGCATCGGAACTGACCCAAACGGTTTAAATATCAACGATAAAATCGGCTCAACATCGCCAGCAGCGCTCAAACAAAAAGTTCTCGAGGTGGGCGCTGACCTCGGCGTTGCACTGGACGGCGACGGTGACCGGAGCATCATGGTGGATCACGAGGGCAATGTCGTTGATGGCGATGAGATGCTATTCGTGATTGCCTGCGAGCGCCGGCGCCGGAATATTGAATTCGGTGGTGTTGTGGGAACTAAGATGAGCAACCTTGGTATGGAGCTGGCGCTTGTAGAATTAGAAGTTCCTTTCGCACGCACGGCAGTTGGCGACCGGTTTGTTCTGCGGGAAATGCTGCAGCGCGGATGGCAGCTTGGCGGTGAATCATCCGGACACATCATTTGTCACGATATTACGACGACCGGGGATGGTATCGTCTCAGCCCTGCAGGCGCTCACCGCTGTTGCACTGACTGACAAGCCCCTGATGGAATTACGCAGCGCGATGCAGAAGTTTCCACAAACCATGATCAACGTCAGACTGGGTCAGAATCCCAATGTTTCAGCCAGCCAGAGCGTTCGTGACGCCGTGTCGGGCGTGGAAGCCAAATTGCAGGGCAGAGGTCGCGTACTGTTGCGCCCCTCAGGCACCGAGCCGGTGTTGCGGGTGATGGTCGAAGGCGAAGACGCGGATCTGGTTGCGCGGTTAGCGCGGGAACTGGCGGATGTGGTTGCCGCTGAAGCTGAGGAATTTGCCTGATCGGATTGATCTATTTGGGTGCTGTTACGTAGTTTCTACAGCACTCACGTAACCTGCCTGTTCATGTGGCCATCTTATGCCCGAAGGACCTGAAATTCGGCGCGCCGCCGACAAAATTGCCCAGGTTCTGGAAGGCCAGCAAATTGTAGATATCCATTTTGGTCTGGACCGTCTAAAGGGCAGGGAGCGTGACTTTCGGGGTGCCGAGGTGCGTGAAATTGAAACCCGCGGCAAGGCCCTGCTTACCCACTTCGACAATGAACTCACGATCTACTCGCACAATCAGTTGTATGGACGCTGGTATGTAGTCAAGCGGGATGCTTACCCTAAAACAAATCGGAGTTTGCGCCTATCGCTGCATACGTGCACTCACAGTGCGCTGCTGTACAGCGCCAGTGACATCAGTATCTGGGATCGGTTTGAGCTTGATCTCCATCCCTTTTTGGCAAAAATTGGCCCAGACATTCTGAATCCCAAGCTGAATTGGAAAGAAATCTCTCAACGACTGCGTAGCGAACGTTTTCGGCGACGGACTCTCGCATCTCTCTATCTTGCTCAGGATTTTCTCGCGGGCATTGGCAACTACTTGCGCAGCGAAATTCTGTTTGATGCGAAGGTTCTTCCGGATGCCAGACCCCGAGACTTGAGTGTTAAGCAGCTCAATGATCTGGGGCGCAGTACCTTGAAGATAAGTCAGAGGGCCTATCGGACAGCCGGTATTACGAATCCTCCCCGCCGGGTGGCTCACCTGAAAAAGCAGGGACTAAAGCGCGGGGCATTTCGTCACGCGGTATTTGGTAGGCATCGGCAAAGTTGCTATGAGTGTGGCGACAGCATCAGAAAGGATTTGCTTTCCGGCAGAAGACTCTACTGGTGCCCCGGCTGCCAGGACGCCTGAAGACAGAATTCAATTTTGGGATTGGCGACAAAATAGTTTAGCTTCAGTTTATCAATCGGATGACTCTATTCATGCTGCGCGCGATCATAGCGCTGAAGGTCATCGTCGCCGCAGCCAAGAGTTTGGTTGCTGCGGAGATTCTTGCCTGATTTGCTAGACTTCTATGCTGCGTAGCGCCACCTCAGGTCCTGACTGAACGTAATGCAGCGTGCGCTCCCGAGTACTTCCCTGCCGGCAAAAAGGGAGATTATCTGGCTTTTCTCCCGACGCGAGGCTACTGCGCTATCGGGTCTGGAACTTCCAGTCCCAGTCGCGCCGTTTGAGGTATGCTTAGCCGCCGGTGAACCTGGGTGCTGAGTTCTCTCCCATGAGCTGGCACCAGAAGATTCCAACGATCGCGACCGGCTCGCTCGATAAATTACTGGCCAGTCTTCGATGTTGTTTCTTTTTGTCATCGAACGGTTCCTGAAAAAGGTATTTCACTCCCATATCATTCTGCGCAAGCTGACGAATGTTAGAGACGAACAAATACATATCCTGATTGTTATCAATGTCTGTAACAAGGGTCTTTAACCAGTCGTCGTCTGCCAGGGAGACGGCCGCGTAGGCGTTCCGGAAAAGAAGCAGCTGATCCTGTGATAGGGGTGAAAAGGTCCCACTATTCCAGTTGTGATAGCGAGCGCATATTGAGCCCCCACCTGCGACAGGGGCGTTAACATTGAGCCAAATTCGTCCTCGGGGCTGGCGAAGTCCTGGCCCAGAGCCGGAATCTTGTGGAACAGCAAAACTGCGCTTACTAGAAGCATGATCAGCGGATGGTATGCAGCAGTCATAATCTTTATTTCGCCCCTTGGGTATGGCAAGGATTGTCGTACGGGAATCTATCACAAAAACCCGAGCAACTGCCTGATCGGGAAGCGTAAAGGGCAGTCAGAGCAGTCATCGGCTCCGATGTCTGCGCGACCCATGGCGCTGGAATACGCGCGAGCTTACGCCACTGGCCTTTGCTGATAGATTCGCCGCACGCATGCGTTTTTGTGCGGCACGATAAGCAGAAAAATGATCGACGATCGGGGCGGGATAATCGCGGTCAATGATGCAGCCTGACCGCTGCTGGATCGGTTCGGGCATCCGATGCGGTTCGGCGATAAAATCATCCGGGACCTGCATCAGCTCGGGCACCCACCGACGGATAAATTTGCCCTCCGGGTCCTGGTCGATTACCTGCTTGATGGGAGAATAAATCCGCAGAGCGGAAATGCCTGTTGTGCCAGCCTGCATTTGAATTTGTGAGTAATGGATCCCTGGCTCATAGTCGGTGAACAGCCGCGCAAGGTGCAGGGCCGGCTGTCGCCAGTGTAACCACAAATGATAGGAGGCAAACGAAATCAACATGGCCCGCATGCGGAAGTTGATCCAGCCTGTCTGCTGAAGCGCACGCATACAGGCATCGATCAGCGGATAGCCTGTCCGGCCCGCAGCCCATGCCTCAAAGTGTGCGGGGTTGAACTCGTCTTCTCGCAGGCCGTTAAACTCAGGGTTCATATTGTCGAATTCGATCGCCGGTTCATCTTCCAGCTTTTGAATGAAATGGCAGCGCCATGCCAGGCGCTCAACGTAATTCGACAGCGATTGGCTCCATGGGTCACGCTGGCCGCGTTGACGCTGGAGCTCACGTTTGCGTTGTGTAACAAGCTGATACACTGTGCGAATTGAAATATTGCCGTAAGTCAGGTAGGGGCTCAGCCGGCTGCAGCTGTCCCAAGCGGTCAAAGGTGAGGAAAGGCCCTGCAGATATTCCCGTGACCGGTCTGACAGAAAGCTGTTGAGTACCTTGAGTGCCTCACTCTCCCCACCTGTTTGTCTGTTGATCAGTCCATCGTCCTTAAGCGCAAAGCTCTCCGGAGAATGCACGCCAAGCTCGGTCAATCCGGCTCCTCCGTCGATGATTTGTCTAGGGCGTCCGACCAGAGGCGAAGTCACGAACCCCTGCCATTGTCTGGCCCATCCGTCTCTGCTAGTCATTGCCCGGACAACGCCCTGCTGGCGATACTCAATAAAATCTATCCCCGCTGACCGGGCCCATTTTTTTACCGCCCGGTCGCGCTGATAGCTTAGGGCGTTGGTGGTTTCCTGATGAGCGCGAATGCAGTGATAGCCGGTTTCTATCCTCAGACGGTTTAGGACGTCGACGGCGTTCCCGCGCCGGATCAGCAGTCGACTGCCGAGCTTGCGCAAATCGCGATCGAGCTGAGTCAGAGAGTCGTTGATGAAGAGCAGATGACGCTTCGAGAAGTCGTCTGCGCCGATAAGGTCCGGCTCAT
>PBCW01000062.1 GCA_002718015.1 Rhodospirillaceae bacterium | reverse complement strand
ATGAACGGATCGATACTGAGTTTAGCTAAAGAGAACGACCATGAGCTCAGCCAATTTGCAGGCCAAGTTAGTCAAATTAATGACAATATAAATAAGATGGAAAATAAAATAAAGAATCTGTCTTTTGAGAGGCGGCAGGGAGGCAAGGATATAGCATTGCAAGCGCTATTGCTCGGGCAGCTGGAGAATGAGATTTTCGCCGGTAGGCCTTACCTAAATCGGCTTCAGTCGCTCCGAAAATCTTTGGCGGCACCTGTTCCAAAGCAAATATTTGAGGGTCTTGCCAGAAGAGCAGACCAAGGGGTACCAACTCTTCTAATGCTTGCCACAAGGTTTAATAATCTGGCAATCCAAAGGGCGCATAAAAACCGTACTAGGGACTTAAAAAAGTCCAGCAGCGAAAGCATTCTGGAACGTCTCAAATCAGAATTAACAGGATTATTCTCTATCCGTAGGGTCGGAGGATTTGGTAAATTACCCCCTCTCAGCATGGCGGAGGTGGCAGTAGCAAATGGAGATTTTGCGAGTGCCGCCGACCATTTAGAGTTGCTATCGAGAGAAGACTTGTATTTTGATGGTTTTAGTTCGTGGATTGAGGATGTTCGAGCGCATATTCAGGTAAAACAGCATATAGAAAAATTACGTTGGCATGTGGGCGCATTGCTCGGTGCTGAGCCCGAGGCAAATTAATAAACAGNGGGGCAGCATGACTGTTTTTCGCATTTGTATTTTCTTGATCGTCGNAACTACTGTGATTNTAGCTGAGGTATGGCTNGCTACTAACCCNGGGTCAGTNANAATTTTTTGGGGTGATCATCGCATTGATACAAGTGCGGCCTTATTTTTACATGTTTTNATAATATTNTGTTTTATATCGGCANTTGNTTATAGGGCATGGGTCNCAGCGAAGCGGGNGCCGCAGCAAATACGGCATCGTAANNTTTTGGGCAAACAGCGCCGCGGTTACGAGGCANTGAGTGCAAGTCTGATCTCANTAGCATCTGGCGACTCTAATGATGCAATGAGGCACGCAAAAAAAGCTAGTGCACTGCTAGACTCCCCTGCAAGCGCNNAGCTNTTAGCGGCACAAGCGGCGCAGCTTGCAGGAGATACAGAAAAAGTTCAGGAAACCTATCAGTCTTTAAGGCAAGNGCCAGANACAGCTTTAGTTGGTTTGAGAGGNTTGATGAATGAGGCACTTCGTANGGGCAATCATTCTGAGGCGCTTAGGTTAGCCGATGAATCCTANCGCCTTAANCCTAATNCNGAGGGGCTTTGGTNGCAAAGACTAGAANTGCAAATAAAGNNGTGTCGTTGGATCGATGCTGGAGAGACAATTGTNGAAGCTATGNATCGTAAACAACTTAGTTTGAAGACCGGCAACAGGCAGCGTGCNGCTATTTTGTACGAGAGGGCATGTATTGCTGAGAGGAACAGNGAAAAGGATCTTCAGNTATCACTTCTTCATGAGGCAGTTAAGCTGGAACCTNGGTTTATCNCCGCAACAGTAAAATTAGCNGAGCTTTTGGGGTTTNANGGCAAAGTAAAAAAGGCTGANAAGCTGGTGGAAAATTTGTGGAAAAAAANCCCCCACCCTTCATTNGCNGCTGCTTATCGATCAATACGGNNTGATTTAGATCCTCTTATGCAGGTCAAACGCNTTGAGAGATTAGCGTCNAAAAANCCGGGACATTTCGAGAGCTGTTTAGCGATTACCGAANCTGCAATAGGTGCCAAACTTTGGGGNGAGGCTCGNTCACAATTAAAGNTTGTTTTAGACCAAGGTAANCCNACTCGCCGAGTNTGTCGCNTNATGGCCGAAATCGAAGAAGGTGAGTTCGGAAANATCGANCAATCGCGCTACTGGTTAGACAGGGTTGCATCTGCTGAAACNGATNAAGCTTGGCTNTGCAACAATTGTGGATTCGAGGTAACCGTCTGGCAGGCATGTTGCAAAAANTGTGGTGNTTTTGATACGCTTNCATGGGAGCGTCCNTTGCGTGTCNTGCGTCTTACNGATNATCAAGATCCAAGTAGCTAACTACTAAANTTTGAANCACANGNANCCNAANGTAAAAAATTNNGTCAGNTTCCGATGNNTTATATGGCTATACGGGCTCTCCACNAAAANGCCNATTAACAGGCAGCNCTCATGGTAATGTGNGCNCATTGATCTGGANCTTTAGTATATNAGCCGAGTGAGTCAAAAATTNTTGNNNATCTGTNCNNAGNNATTTTTGTGATTTGTTTGTNNCCAAAATCTTACAGCGTATTGCACCATTNNTTAGCGAGGCTTATCTTGTTATTAAGATNNGAGGCCGCTTTAGCTCAGTTGGTAGAGCATCGCATTCGTAATGCGGGGGTCGCGTGTTCGAGTCACGCAAGCGGCACCATTTNGGGTTTGACNGTTNTATTTTGTTATAGNCCGTATGTTGTGCGCGAATATGCGNAGAAGGGCTACGACAAATGGNTCAGATTTATCAAGCTTTTCCTGAANCATGCCCTCNGAAACGGAAACTAANACACAATCTGTGAGAGTAGTCGCCGATGCCATGCGAGGTTCCCCATCTATCAAAGCCATCTCNCCAAAGATGCCNCCTTTTGAGATTATNCCTAAGCGNTGCCGCTCNGNTTCATTTCCTTTCCAAATTTCAACTTNTCCGGANTCNACGATAAACGCAGTACTACCAGTTTCGCCTTCTCGGAANACCACTGTTCCTGATGGGACTGGTTTGCGATCAAGGACAGCAGGTGTTTTNTGGGAAGCCATATTTATNTCGCCTANCCCNAGACTATTGCGGAGGCTTAGATACTANTTANTTTTTNGCTGNGGGTGAACNAAAAAAAGCCGCNCCATNACGGNGCGGCTTTTTAANTTCAGNAATTAACNTNTATTCGCGGTTNCCGAATAGGTGTAGCATCCATATNAANAATGTTATGAAGCAACCNTACANNANAAACGCACCGAATACTGCTTTTTTNGACTGTATATCGTGAGAGTCGTCTTGAAAATATGACTCTTTAATTGCNTGTGTTTCGTAGGCTGTCAGCCCGGCAAAAACTAGAACAACCACAANNGACANTACNGTCTGAAAACCACTGCTTTCAAGAAACATGTTGACCACNANAGCTATGANNATNCCTATTGNGGCCATCGCAAGGAANCGACCCATGGGNGCNAAATCTCTNTTCGTCGTNTACCCATAAAGNCTNAGGCCTGCGAAAGCCCCTGACGTNATGAANAATACGCGNGCTATGCTAGCTTCAGTGTANATNTANAACATTGGNGCAATNAGNGCGCCCCACATCGCTGCATATGCCCAAAANGCNGCATGACCGGCTACNGNGCTTCCAGTTANAATGACTTTTGGTGCAAACCANCCTAAACCNANAATACCAATAAANANCACCCANTTAAACGGNCCCAATGCAATAGTNTGCATAAGGGCTGGGGAAGANGCTACNACCAGAGCGACTATGCCCGTAAATGCCACCCCAAGCGCCATATAATTGTAAACGCGNAGCATGTATGCTCGAAGGCCAGNATCGATTTCATCTCGNGTAGCCGTNNCACCGAATGTTTGAGCGTGCTGTGAATGTTGCGGATCGTAACTCATNTATAACTCCGTCCATAAAGNCAATNANTNAANNNNTATAANGATATTGGAAAATGACACCTAATTTCAATAGGGTANTTTGCAACAACCTGNATAATTTNATTTNANNTNANNATAACACNNATNATTATTCATTTCGTAAATATTTAGTTGATCTCTCGTTCAGTGCTAGCCAGGTCGCTAATAGCCCACCAGTGATNGTGAATGNAAGACTCAACANCANCGTAANNATTAAAGTACCTGGCAAGAATGTCCAGTCTGCGCGCATGACGTGTACCACTAGGCCCCAACTNACACCNGTTGCNACCANTGCNGAAAGTGCAGCTGTAATTAGTCCTAGAAAAANGAATTCAAAAGCAAAAATNCTTACGACTTGAAGCCGTGANGCNCCCAAAACCTTTAGGATTACAGCNTCNTAAATGCGGCGATTGTGGTTGGCGGCGATGGCGCTNGAGAGTACGAGCACGCTTATACANACAGCGATCATACCNATAACGCGAACGGCNACCCCAATATCTCCAATCATATNTTTAATATCAGCAAGCACNTCCTTAACTCGNATTGCNGAAACATTGGGAAGTGCTTGNGTNATTTTTTTTGCCAGTGCCAATTCTTCAAACTCTGATGAGTCAGGCAANAAATGCGCGGTTGCAACGTAGGATAGNGGTATTTCTTTNACAGCATTAGGGGAAAAGATCATAAGAAAATTAATCGACAAACTNTTCCACTTAATATCTCTGAGATTAGCTATGCGAGCCGTTAGNGGGATCCCTAAAAGGTTNACCGTTAGTGTNTCGCCTATGTCTAAGCCGAAAGCTTCGGCCTTAGCTTTATCGAAGGAAACTAGCGGNGGACCCTCATAACCCNCCGGCCACCAGGCGCCTTTTACTACNGCGCTTCCCTCTTCAGGCGGGTCGTCAGACCAAGTGATACCCCGATCTCCGCGNAGTACCCAGGCTACTTCTGGNGAGGGTTTNATCCTTTCCACCGGCACACCAGCTAATTTTATTATCCGTCCACGCAGCATTGGCACTTTATTAANTCTGGATANGCTGGGNTGGTTTTCAGCGATTTCTGCAAACTNATTTTTTTGGCNACTTTGTATGTCTATAAAATAATAAGCAGGCGCAGCTTTGGGGATNGTATTATCGATTTGGANTCTNATGTTTTCTTCGATTAAAACGATNANAGTTATCACCGAGAGGCTCATGCCTAATGCCAGNATAACTGCAGCCGTTTGAGCGTCGGGCCGGCATAAATTATTNAANGCAACAGTGCTNATAAGCTTTGTNCGNAACNTTAACTGACGCAGTNACATGACAAGNAGTTTTGCCANAAANTGGAANGNCGACAAAACAAGTAGNGTTCCCAAAACGAACCAAAGTCCGGCAGACATNGGTTCCGCTGTTATAATGGCTATTAGCGCCAGCAGTGCTGATAACAAAATAAGTGAAACGATTANTCCTATTGTNGGNCGNCCATTAGGAGNGTTTATTGCATGTCGGAATAATGAACTTGCCGCCACCTCTCGAGCACGGGCCAGTGGCCATACAGAAAAAATTAGAGAAGTCAAAAAGCCAAATANTGCTGCCTTTANAAGAGCGTTTGGGTAGATACCAAAGGCACTAAACACNCCTAANTATTCTTCCAAGAAGGGGCCTATNATTATGGGCGATGCTATACCNAGCGCAAGGCCTGCGATGGTTGCGATACTCGCAATCGCAAGAATTTGGATAAGGTAAACCGCAAATATNAGGTTACCNGATGCTCCGAGCGATTTAAGTGTAGCCACAGTGGTNAANCGGGACTCTATGAAGCTTCTCACCCCAATNGCGATACCAATTCCGCCGATTAGTAATGTGGTCAAGCCAACCAGATTGAGGAAAAGTGCCACACGTTCTGTNAAGCGCTGCACGTTNGGTGCTGCATTTTCAATTGTCTGGACACGCCACCCTGCCTTTGGAAATTTTGCATTTAGGCGTCGAACCCATTCNGCATGCACCGAATTTTCATTNAGCCCGACTCTGTAATGAAATCTGACTAAGCTTCCNGGTTTTACCAAACCAGTCGCTCTCAATCCTCCAATCGACATCATTATACGAGGGCCTAGTCGGAAGACCTGAGAGCTGCGGTCGGGCTCCCGATCAATAATTGCTCGAATAACAAATTCTGTAGCGCCAATCCAGATTTTGTCACCGAGGAGGAGGCTGAGTTTGTTCAGAANTTNTTGTTCAACGGCTACCCCATATTTTCCNTCTTTTNATGATAATGCTGTTGGTAGGGACATGGCCCCTTTTAATCGGAAGCCCCCAAACAGTGGGTAAANNTTGTCTACTGCTTTAAGTTCCGCAAGAATATTTTGCGTCTTGTCTAACGATTGCGNCATCACTCGCATTTGGACCACGTGCGATAGCGATGATGAATTTTGCCTTAACCAAACCAACTGTTTTTTTGTNGCTNGGTTATGCGTAAGACGGATATCTACGTCGCCNCCAAGTAAAAGTCGTCCATCATTGTTTATTGCTGTCTTNATGCCTTCAGATACTGAACCGACAGCGGCTATAGATGCGACACCTAGCATCAAACACATTACGAATATCTTGAAACCATGAGTACCGCTTCGGCACTCCCTTCTGGCCAATCTCCAAGCNATCCGTAATGTTTTAGATTTANACATATTTCTGTTAGCCGTTGCTANCAGTCTCGACTTTACCATCGTGGAGCANGATCATACGGTCGGCCTGCTTTGCTAACCCGTTATCATGCGTTACGAATANCAATGTTGATTGGCATTCATCNGTGCGTGAAAATAATAAATCAATAATTTGAGACCCCGTTTCGNCGTCAAGATTGCCNGTTGGCTCATCAGCTAAAATTAATTTTGGTTTNGGAGCCAAAGCNCGAGCAATAGCNACNCGTTGCTGCTCTCCACCAGATAGTTCGCTCGGATAGTGAGCAAGACGGTTCTCGAGTCCAACATGGGAGAGCTCTAGCTCAGCCGTTGAGAATGAATTCNTATTCCCCCCTAGTTCAAGGGGAATTGCCACATTTTCTAACGCTGTCATTGTCGGGATTAGGTGAAAAGATTGAAAAACTATGCCAATATTGTCGCGCCNNAATGAAGCGAGGGCATCTTCCGATAGGGCAGAGAGATCTTGTCCGTTGACACTGATGCGACCGCTAGTCACCTTTTCTAGTCCGGCTATTAGTAGTAGCAAAGANGTTTTGCCTGATCCTGACGANCCAACNACACTAACTGTTTTATTTTTTAAGATATTTAAATTTACAGATTTTAAAATTTNTACCTGGCTTGNAGGGNCACCNAGTATNAGGTTNACCATCTCAAGTTCTACGAGTGGNTCGATCTTTT
This sequence comes from Rhodospirillaceae bacterium, assembly GCA_002718015.1. Classification (GTDB taxonomy): domain Bacteria; phylum Pseudomonadota; class Alphaproteobacteria; order UBA8366; family UBA8366; genus UBA8366. The sequence goes on along the minus strand of PBCW01000062.1, from coordinate 13,832 downwards.
TTGCCTGTGACATATCTGAAAGTCTANAATAATTTTCTCTATGGAGGTANGGTGAAATCACAANNNCATATGCATCACGNCATTNTTATTTCAATGCAGTCCTGTTATTTTTTTTGGTCTTGNNANCGCTAACAGATAGANCGGCGTTGTCTGAACCTAGTNGCGCACCTACAAANATATTAGCTTTTGGGGATAGCTTAACTGCCGGACTCGGGCTTCAAAAGNACGATNATTTCTCAGAACAATTATCTCGCTCATTAAAGCGAGATGGNTACGATGTCATCGTCATTAACGCTGGGGTTTCAGGAGATACAACTGCCGGNGGAGTTGCGCGCGTNGATTGGGTCATGCGAGTTAATCCCGANCTTGTGATANTAGAACTTGGTGCTAATGATGGNTTGCGCGGGCTTGACCCGGANGTAACGAAAAATAATNTNGCAATAATCATTCGCNGGATACAAGCGAAAGGAGCAGTTGTCCTNCTTGCTGGGATGCGGGCTCCTCCAAATCTAGGGGNCGATTATGGAGCAGCTTTCNACAATATCTTTCCCGANCTTGCAAATATCCACCAGCTTNANTTCTACCCTTTTTTTCTTGACGGGGTTGCTTCAAAATCTGAGCTCAACCTTGCTGANGGAATCCATCCGAACAAANGCGGCATTAAAGTTATTGTTGAAGGAATTTTGCCTACAGTAAAACGTTCACTGGAGAAAATACGATGAGTAACTCAGCACCGTTTATTAGCGCACATGGTTCGGGGCCGGATTGGCAGTCAGTAGCTCAAGANTGCGCNACTCAGCTGAAGTCAGCTGGNCCTGAACATAGACTGGGCTTCCTTTACGTTACGGATCATTTTAGTGCCGATCTAAGTGATATATCGAACTTCNTTAAANATAGAATTGGGGTCGATCATTGGGTCGGAACAGTAGGGCTTGGGGTTTGCACTACGAGTAAAGAATATTTTGACGAACCCGCAATGGTNGTAATGATTATACCTGCGCGCNACTCAGCGTTCCGTATCTTCGATAATGTNTCCGATAGTATCACAGCCATTACCGATAAGCATGCATCTTGGCTTAGTAANATTTTATCGCCGTTAACGGTGGTCCATGGAGATCCGAGGAACCAAAACATTAATGATCTCATTGANANAATATCCTCNGAAACCGAGGGGTTCCTNGTCGGGGGACTAACGGCGTCTCAGCAAAACTTCTTTCAGCTGGCGGATGNCGTAAGCGAGGGCGGTCTCTCGGGTGCCATGCTTGCATTGGACGAAATACCGGCGCAGGTAGGAGTNACGCAGGGTTGCTCGCCGATCGGTAGTCCACATAGAATTACCGCTGCAGATCAAAATCTCCTGATTGAACTTGATGGCAAGCCAGCACTCGAGGTGTTTAAGGAAGATGTTGGAGAAGTTCTGGCCCGCGATTTGCAGCGCGCAGCTGGTTATATTTTTGTTGCATTGCCAGTTTCGGNCAGTGACACGGGCGACTACCTCGTTCGCAACCTTNTGGGCGTAGATTCTGAAACTGGGGTTGTGGCGATTGGCGATCATGTCACCGCCGGNGACCAAATAATGTTTTGTCGTCGCGACCATGATAGTGCAATCACCGANATGAAACGTATGCTTAGTGACATAAAGTCTCGAACTGAGATTGGTGCGATTAGAGGAGGATTNTATTTTTCGTGTTGTGCTAGAGGGCCAAACCAATTCGGGTCTGATAGCGAGGAACTCAAAATAATATCATCCGAATTAGGCGACTTCCCATTAGTTGGCTTTTTTGCGAATGGAGAGATAAGTAACAATCGCTTATATGGTTANACGGGTGTNCTTACAGTTTTTCTTTAATNTCTGATTTCTCGANCTTTCAGGAAGCTNANCAAANANGCGGAACTCTATTAAAAATCCCNCGGCCCNTNTTAANAAANAATTAAAAGTTTATTTATGCTCATNGCTTAGTNAGGTTTGNTCTTAGAATAATCATGCCAAACAGTTTATCTTCATNTGGGCCGTTCNCCNGCAACTTGAACTTTGTGCAGACGNCGCCGTTGNCTTGGGTCAAAAGAATCTCGATGNTGCATAGTAGTTCGGTTGTCCCAGACTAGGAGATCTCCGAGGGACCANNGATGTGANNATGTNCGGCACTCCCGAATTGTNTGTGCCCAAAGTACGTCCAGAAGATNTTCACTATCTTTCACCGTTAGNCCAGGAATNTAAGCGCCAAGCCGCCGNCCNAGGTAAAGAACTTGCCTATTNTTTTCGGGTANAGTTCGGACGATTGGGTGAGTTGGACCCGGATTTTTAGTAATNTCGCTGGCCTCATCAAACTCTGGGCGCTTNGTTCCCGTGCTGTCATANACTTGCGAGTGTCGTATTGACAAANCGTNAACCTNAGCTCGAATGTCACCAGGCAAAGTTTCTAACGCATCCACCATATTNAGGAAGGCTGTGTTGCCTCCGTTATCTGGTATTTCAACTGAATATAANGTGCTTGCAGAAGGTGGGGTNTCAGANAAACAGCTATCAGAATGCCAGAAACATTCACCGTCACCCAGACTTCCGATTGACTCATTATTGACTTTAATGTTCGAAATAACGCTGACACAATCAGGGATATCATCCTCTGGATATTTCCGTTTTCCAAGACCGAGAAGAGTATCAGCTATCTTTCCAAGGTCNCCAAAGACTTGAGCAAAAATAACATGCTCNTTAACAGGTAATGTTTGGTTTCTTAACAAAAGGACCAAGTANTTTTGAAGAGCTTCGCGAAGCTGTTCTGAGCGGNGTGGTGTGATCGGCTTGNTAGCATCTATGCCTATAACNTCCGCCCCTAGTTTTCTGCCNAGAGGTATGATTTTCATTCATTCGCACCTGAAATAATTGCTACAANCTATAATACTCANGATCGNAGTCGGGTCTAGGCCACCNGNANTTTTTGAGCTGCTCTTTGAGGCNCTGAATTTGTANACTAGACTAACGATAGNTAAACATAAATGTGGTGAGGCACCTNAAATAATTTAGCAAACAAATAATGTGGCAAACAAAAAATCGTTTNTAGTTCTTAAANNTTGTAGCATCACCTAGCCATGATACTGGAGTTTGGTTAACGTAAANTTTTGAAAATGAAGATGCCGAGGAATAATGAAGATGGTTGAAAAAATACCAGCCGATGCNGNGGCTTTGATGTTATCAGAATTNCCNGCCTGGAAGAAACTGGAAGGAAGTGACGCTATCAAGAGAGTTNTTAAGTTTGATAATTTCAATCAAGCGTGGGGGTTNATGACGCGGATAGCATTGGAGGCTGAACGGATNAATCANCATCCCGAGTGGCTAAATATTTATGGAAAAGTTGAGGTCACACTAACGACTCATGAGTGTGATGGCCTCAGCGAAAGGGATATTATCCTAGCAANATTTATNGATGCNACTNTNCACGAAATGACAACGAACCAGGAGAAAGAACATGCGTAGTATNGTNGTGCCATTTATGTCAGCCGCTNTACTTTTATGGTNGTNACCAAGTTTGGCAGACAGTTTTTCGGATGGCATGCGCATGCATCTGCAAAAGAAATATTTCAAGTCTTCNCAATTGTTTCATAGTTTAGCCCAATCAGGNAATGTNCGGGCTCAGTTCATGTTGGGGACAATATATGAACAAGGACTNGGCCGTCCCTCTGACNTGAACGCGGCCGCTTATTGGTTTGAAAAAGCAGCTAATGGCAATAATCCCTCTGCACAATTCAATCTNGGCATATTTTACCAGTTTGGAAAAGGTGTGNCGAAAGATGCNTCGAAGGCAGCCCAGTGGCTTCAGCGCGCAGCNAATAANGGACANGGNAAAGCNCAAAATAACCTCAGTACATTTTTNTATGCCGGTGTTGGTGTAAAACAGGATATNGTNGAGGCTTGGAAATGGCTATCCTTGGCAGCCGANCACCTTGAAGGTGANGGCCGTNAAATGGTTNTGAAAAATCGNTTNGCGATAGAAGAAGAAATGTCTTCTGATCAAATTATTGATGCGAAAAAACGCACCGCGATGTGGCGAGCTNCTAATAAANATTGANATCAGTNGTTTTTAGCCTTTTTTTGGTTNTTGNCGGCCAANGACTCGCGTTTTGCTATNTACAAAGCACTAGCNATTAANAGNANTGTNCCCATNNAACTCCATATTGAAGGTACCTCTGAGAAAAAAATNAAACCCACTAAACCNGCAAATAATACCCGNGAATACTCAAATGGTGTNACTGCAGTNGCTTCGCCGACTGCNAGNGCTTGAATCAAACANGAGTGAGCCAAAGTGACAATNAGACCCAGCGCAANTAGTAATAATNTTTCAAATGGCGTCGGCGTNATCCACAGAAACCATGTCGGAATGGATGTNATTAAAATTGAAACCGAGGCATGCCACAATAATATCGTGAGATTTGATTCTCCCCGACCTTTTAAAACCTTAATTAAGGTAAAAATAACCGCAGCGAGAAATGCATTGGTTAGTGCGAAAATCATTCCTGTTTTGACACTGCCAAAANTTAGAAGTTCGGTTGGCTGAACCATTANTATTACGCCAACAAACCCCACAANGGTTGCAGACCAACGNCGCCACTGTACAGNTTCACCTAATAATAAAACAGCGCATGGGATCATCCAAATTGCCCTTGAAAACATTACGGCTGTAGCATCNGCGAGTGGNAATAATTTAAGACTGTAAAANATACAGATCATGGCAATGCCACCGAGCGTNGCTCGGGTTAGCTGAAGCCAAGGATAATTAGTCTGAAAAGCTTTGACCCCNCCCGCANNTGCGATTGCGGGTATAAGCCANAGGATGCTGAAAANATTTCGAAAAAANACTATTTCTATAGGATCTAGGCGACGGCTTAATNTTTTGATTATGCTGTCTGCAGCNACAAAAAAAATTGCCATAAATANCATCCACNTTGCGCCNCGGAGATTCTCTGGCGTNCGATCCCAACGNCTTTTTAGATTGACTGGNAAAATCATCATTTTCTGTTTATTTTTTCTGCTTACTCGAATTCTGTNNGGCAAAAAAATNAGATTTNGNCNNNGNAACNTAGAATATGCTTTTTCGGCTTTAATATCTATACCGAGNANNTTTGGNGAGCTCTTNGTGACAGANAANAATTTTNATGGGATANAATTGAGAAGGAGCGATGTGCGTGGCAGAACCATTATGGCGACCCGACNGTAGCCGTAAAAAAAATGCAAATATGACCGCATTCAGGCACTGGTTAGAAGAAGAGTACGAAGTATCTCTCAGTAGTTATTCACAACTGCATCAATTCTCGGTCTCTAGGCAAGAGGATTTTTGGGCTGCTGTGTGGCAGTTTAGTGGTGTCATAGCTGAAACTAGAGGTGATCGTGTGCTAGTCGATGGAGACAGCATGCTAGACGCACAATTTTTTCCAGATGCTAAACTAAACTTTGCAGAAAATCTTTTGCGCCGTCGAGATGATGGAGAAGCTCTAGTGTTTCGCGCAGAGGATCAAATAGAGAGACGATTAAGTTGGCGCGAACTATATGAAGAGGTTTCGAGAATTGCAGCGGCGCTTAAAATGGCTGGAGTTGAGCCCGGAGACCGTTGTGCCGGATTTTTACCGAACAGTCCTGAAGCAGTTGTTGCCATGTTGGCTACAGCGAGCCTTGGAGCAATTTGGACTTCATGTTCGCCTGACTTCGGGACTAGGGGTGTTCTGGATAGATTCGGACAGGTGACGCCTAAGGTTTTGTTTACTACTGATGGATATATTTATGATCAAAAATGGCATGCCAGCCTGCCGTGTGTGAAGGATATATTAGCCGAATTATCAAGTGTGGAGCAGGTTATAGTGGTTCCATTTTCAGAATCAGTGCCAGATATAAAACCGATTAACAATTCAGTTTTGTGGAGCGATTTCAAAATAGATCGGACCGAAGATCAGATAAGTTTTGAACACAGGCCCTTCAACCACCCGCTGTTTATCATGTATTCGTCTGGGACCACTGGAGTCCCAAAATGTATCGTGCACAGTGCAGGGGGTGCATTGCTGCAGCATCTTAAGGAACATCAGCTACATTGTGACATAAAGCCTAATGATCGTGTTTTCTACTTCACTACCTGCGGTTGGATGATGTGGAATTGGTTAGTGAGTGCATTGGCTTCAGAAGCAACACTGCTTCTTTATGACGGATCACCCTTTGCAGCCAAAGATGACATACTTTTTGATTTTGCATCAGAAGAAAAGATGACGTTCTTTGGGACCTCAGCTAAATATATCGACACCTTGGTCAAACGTGGAGCTCAGCCTTCTCAAAGTCACGATCTTCGGGCACTTCGCACATTTGCTTCGACTGGTTCACCACTGGCGCCTGCGGGTTTCGACTACATTTATAAAAACGTTAAAAGTGATATTTGCCTGTCATCGATTTCTGGAGGCACCGATATTCTCGCATGTTTTGTTTGTGGAAATCCGACAGCCCCTGTTTATCGGGGAGAGATACAAGCACTAGCTTTAGGAATGGCCACGAATGTATTTGATAGCAATGGCAGCCCCGTGAGAGGTAGAAAAGGAGAATTGGTTTGCACTGCATCCTTCCCCTCGCTGCCAATTGGGTTTTGGAATGATCCAGATGGAAGCCGTTATTATGCGGCATACTTCGAACGTTTCCCAAACGTTTGGTGCCATGGTGATTTTGTTGAGATAACCAAAAATGAAGGTATGATAATTTATGGGCGCTCGGATGCGACGCTTAATCCAGGTGGCGTGAGAATCGGAACTGCGGAAATTTACCGTCAAGTTGAAGCTTTCGTAAATATTGAGGAAGCAATCTGTATTGGTCAAGATTGGGATAATGATACGAGAATTATACTTTTCGTCAGGATGGCAAAAGGTAAAGAGCTCGACGAAAGTTTGGTGGCTAGAATTCGGGAGCGTGTCCGCAAAAATTGCTCACCCCGCCACATTCCTGCGAAAGTTATTTCAGTCGCCGATATTCCTCGTACGCGATCCGGAAAAATCACTGAGTTAGCCGTGCGCAATGTGGTTCATGGATTGCCCGTGGAAAATAAGGAGGCGCTTGCAAACCCGGAAGCTCTAGAAAATTTTCAAAATATAATAGAATTGAAATCATAGTGGCAAAAAATCAAAGATATTCTAGGGCCAACATTCGATCTGCAATTAGAGCACTTAAAACCCAAGAGATCATGCAGGTTTCAGAAATGGCACTGGATAATCCTGATGTGATACCTCTTTGGTATGGAGAATCTGATGTAAAAACACCTGCCTTTATTTGTGATGCAGCTGCAACTGCCATGGGCGAGGGTTATACCTTCTATACTCATAAACGCGGATTACCTGAGTTGCGGGAAGCGTTGGTTGATTATAGCCAACGCTTATATGGCCTGCCGGTTGGTGTTGATAGAATTACTGTTACATCCTCCGGTATGACTGCAATTATGATCGCTATGCAGGTTGTAATTGACCCNGGTGATAGAGTGATNTTGGTNGGGCCCGTTTGGCCCAANGCTGAGGCGGCAGTNAAAATTATGGGTGGTGAGGTCTGTCANCACTCACTCCGACACGANGACGNNGAGGCACAAAGCTGGCNTTTAGACATAGAACACCTTTTCGCTATGTGNACTGCAAATACGCGTGCGATATTTATAAATTCTCCTGGAAATCCAACAGGCTGGATGATGTCAACTCCAGAACAGAAAGAAATTCTTGAGTTTTGCCGTCTGCGTAATATTTGGATTATAGCTGATGAAGTATATAGTCGGATTGTATATGACCGACCTGCAGCTCCATCTTTTCTCGAGATAATTGAACCAGAAGATTCAGTGCTAGTAGTTAATAGCTTTTCAAAAAATTGGGCGATGACTGGGTGGCGGCTGGGGTGGCTGACCCACCCTCCTTCTTTCGCCAAGCCATTTTCAGATTTGATCGAATTCAATACCAGTGGCACTCCAGCTTTTCTGCAGAAAGCGTGCATAACTGCTTTAAAGGATGGGGAGCATGTTATTGCTGACATGGTAGACCTGTGTAGGGAAGGTCGAGATATTGTAGGCACCGCAATGTCTGAATGGCCCCGGGTTCGTTATCGAGCGCCTGAGGCGGCATTTTATTCATTTTTCGCTCTGGACGGGATGGAAAACTCACTTGAATTTGCAAAGCAGTTAGTACTTGATGTAGGCGTTGGGCTTGCGCCGGGCACAGCTTTCGGTCCGGAAGGGGATGGTTGGCTGAGGCTTTGTTTTGCCCGTGATAGTGGTGAATTATCAATTGCAATGGACAGGCTGGCAAACGTATTTGCTTAATTTCTTTATTTAGAGTCATTTTATGTGACGTTGTGAAAATTAAAGTGGAAGGGTTAGGATGCGAGGTTATTTTGGCATAGGAGTTGAAAACATCTCTAAACCGATGAACGTGGGCAACCTCTTTCGATCAGCCCACGCTTTTGGAGCGGATTTTATCTTTGCCATTGCGCCTGCAGTTGATCTTAGAGAGATTCAAAAGGCAGATACGTCCCGTACCGTTAAGCATCTTCCTCTTTACGAGTTTCCAGAAGCCTCAAAACTCGTGTTGCCTCGCGATTGTCAGTTGGTAGGTGTTGAACTGATGGATGAGGCAGTAGATCTACCGAGTTTTAACCATCCTGAACGTGCAGCTTATATTCTCGGGCCTGAAAAAGGGAGCTTGTCTCCTGAAGTAAATTCCCGATGCAATTATGTTGTGAAAATACCAACAAAATTTTGCGTTAACGTTGGCATTGCAGGTGCAATTTTGATGTATGACCGGTTGATAACCCGCGGTCGATTTGCGCCGCGGCCCGAAGCGGTAGGAGGTCCGGTTGAGGAATTGGCTCCCCATGTGCATGGTGATAGGATAGTACGCCATTAGTATTAGAGGATCGGGGTTCGCTAGTGATGTTGCCTTACAAAAAATGTATTCTGCTACTTGTTACGATTTTAAATGCCGGAGGCTTTACCGAAGCTAATGCTGAAACCAAGGTGAACCAATTAGGTGGATTCGGAAATTGTCGGGAGGTAGGCCGCAGCCTGATTTGCAATTGGAATGCAGAAACTTACGTTGAAAACAAAAATAAGAAAACATGTCACATATGGTCTAGGCCAATTAAAAAGAAGGGAAAATATCGAAAGCGTGGCGATGTCGCGCTGTATGTGACTCACCGACCGTGGTCAAAGGTAAAAAATCAGGTGAGTGTACTCGCGGGCTATACTTACAAAAAAGATAGCGAGCCAAGGGCATTGATAGGCGGGGCGAAATTTCTATTTTTTACGGAAAAAGATGTAGCGTGGTTACAAACTGCTGAACAGGATAGGGCGCTTGTCAATGCAATGCGGAGGGGCAGAACAATGACATTAGACGGCCTTTCTTCCCGGTCGACTAGGACCACGGACATATACTCACTTACCGGATTTTCTGCTGCTCACAACGCAATTAGCAAGGCTTGTGGGATAAAATAGGGTCCTTGTGTCATGACCAAATTAGCTTCTAACCCTTCGGCCTTACAATCACCGACCATTGAAAACGGAGAACCTCTCTCATTGATCGGGCTTGATCGGGTCGACTTAGCTAGAGTTATTGAGCCACTGGGTGTGAAGCCATTTCGTGCCCAGCAAATTTTTCGTTGGATATATAATCACGGTGTTTCAGATTTCAGTGAAATGACAAATATATCGAAAAATATTCAAGCTGAATTGGCCAAAAATTTCTCGCTTGCTCGGCCAGCAATCAGTCAACACCAAAAGTCTAATGATGGAACACAAAAATGGCTACTTCGATTTGATGATGCNCAAGAGGCCGAATGTGTCCATATACCAGAAGCTGAGAGGGGCACGTTGTGTGTTTCAAGCCAGGTGGGNTGTACGCTGAATTGCAGCTTTTGTCATACGGGCACTCAAAGAATNGTGCGGAACCTTGAGCCATCTGAAATTTTAGGACAATTAATGTTNGTGCGTGATGATTTTGGCGAATGGCCAGCTCCTGACTTTAACNGGAAAGTCAGTAANCTGGTTATGATGGGTATGGGAGAGCCTCTTTATAATTTCGATAATGTCAAAAAGGCGTTGCTTATTGCCATTGATAATGAGGGCCTNAGCATTTCCAAACGTAAAATCACTTTATCGACGTCTGGTGTGGTGCCAATGATCGAAAGAGTAGGTCGCGAGATTGGAGTTCAGCTTGCGATTTCACTGCATGCTGTTCGTGATGAACTCCGTGACATNTTAGTNCCNATAAACAAAAAATGGCCCATAGCNGAACTGCTTGATGCGTGNCGACATTATCCGGGCGGGCGTAATGCGCGTCGAATAACATTTGAGTATGTTATGCTAAAAAATTTCAACGACTCGTTAGAAGAGGCGCGTGAGCTCACTCAACTTTTGCNNAATATTCCATCTAAGGTAAATTTGATACCCTTCAATCCATGGCCTGGTGCCAATTACGAATGTTCTTCCGAAGACGTCATCCGAGACTTTAATGAAATNATTAACGATGCCGGAATAACTTCTGTCATCAGGAGACCCCGTGGGCGAGATATCTTAGCTGCTTGTGGCCAACTCAAAAGCGAAAGTGTACGCCGAAAGCAAACCAAATTAANCCAATGAANATTCTTGGTTCCGATCNTCTTCTTAAAGTGTTCAAAATCATGTTTTNCTCTATANAAGCGGCACAAATNACTAACTATACCNGGNTGATAATATTCTGAAAAAATATAGAGACTTTTGACTNGAGGCTGGCATGTCGATATCTTCANTTGCGATTAAAAAAAGTAACAAGTCGTCNGTGGTTNACTTCTGGTATGGGAATGTAGCTTGCGGGTTGNTGTGCAATGCCTATACTCCGCGCGCAATTCGAAAGTGTAATTTTGGCGAGAGATTATGTCGAGCAATGTAAAAAAAGTNGTGTTGGCCTATTCTGGAGGGCTTGATACGTCGGTGATATTGAAATGGCTGCAGGATGAGTACGATTGCNAAGTGGTTACATTTACNGCTGATTTAGGGCAGGGTGATGAGATAGAGCCAGCCCGAGATAAAGCAAAANTNCTGGGTGTTGAGGAAATATTCATTGAGGATCTTCGTGAGGAATTTGTCCGTGATTATGTTTTCCCCATGTTCCGGGCGAATGCGCTATATGAGGGCACTTATTTACTTGGAACGTCNATAGCTCGTCCTTTAATAGCCAAACGGCAAATCGAGATNGCTCGCCAAACCGGCGCGGACGCAGTTGCCCACGGCGCGACCGGGAAGGGTAATGATCAGATCCGGTTTGAACTCGGGTATTATGGCCTNGCTCCCGACATNCACGTGATATCACCGTGGCGAGAATGGGACTTGAACTCGCGGGAAGCGCTGATTGCCTATGCAGAACGAAATCAAATTCCGGTTCCACAGGATAAGCGTGGNGAAGCTCCATTCTCAACTGATGCGAATCTTTTGCATATTTCNGCGGAGGGAAAAGTCCTAGAGGATCCAGCGATGCCAGCNCCAGAATATGTGTTCTCGCGGACCGTCAATCCAGAATCGGCCCCCAGCGAAGGTGTTGAGGTGGAAATTAGCTTTGAAAATGGTGACCCTGTGTCTGTTGATGGCGAGACACTTAGTCCTGCGGCACTTTTGACAAAGCTCAACCAATTGGCAGGTGAACACGGTATTGGCCGAGTGGATATTGTAGAGAATCGTTTTATTGGGATGAAGTCGCGNGGTGTCTATGAAACGCCNGGAGGAAGTGTTCTGCTGGCAGCGCATAGAGNTATTGAGTCGATAACCTTAGACCGCGGCGCAGCCCACCTTAAAGACGAGCTGATGCCCAAATATGCAGAATTAATTTACAATGGNTTATGGTTTTCCCCCGAACGCAAAATGTTGCAAGCTGCAATAGATGACTCTCAGCGCAATGTTTGCGGCTCTGTGCGACTTNAGCTTTACAAAGGTAACATTACGACATTGGGCCGNGAGAGTGGGAANAGTCTNTATAGCGAGGCTCACGTTACATTNGAGGAAGATGAGGTTTATAATCAAAAAGATGCGGAGGGCTTTATCAAGCTGAACGCTNTNCGGTTGCGTCTNGCNGCAAAAACAATTGACAACAGCTAAGGCTGTTNTGAAACTGACAGGCTGGCNTCATGAATTCCACAGACGTAGAACTTCNTCCGCAAGAACTGGATCCGATTGCGCAAGCAATACTGGATTTTTTGTGCTTACGAGATCCAAAAAGTGTTGTGAAGCCGNTTGAGATTGCGAAATATATTGTAAAGAAGCGTAAAAATCGCGCCAATGTGTCNGGTCTATGGCGCCGTTATTTGCCAGCAGTGCGCAATCAAGCTAAATTTTTGGCTCGGAACGGTCGCATCCTTATAATACGAAGGGGTAAGCCGGCTGACCCAAACACCGTTAAAGGCTTGGTTTATTATCAGTTGGTTGAGCCCACCACTGATGAGTGAACGAGGTTGGTTGCATATAGCAATCGGTGTTTCGGCGGCAATGTGTTTGGCTATGGGATTCGGTCGTTTTTCATACACAATTATGGTGCCGCTGTTAGTTCANNGTGGCGAATTNACCGAATTTGAGGCTTGGTACGTTGGTGTTTCAAACCTATGCGGCTTTATCGTTGGCGTTTTAATTACTGAACAGGTGCGGCGGCGCTGGAACGTGTCTCTTATCTTGCGAACTATGATATTCATTTCGGTTGCAGCATTAGCTGCTTCTGCATACGAGGCTGGGTTCTGGTGGCTNGCTATCTGGCGAGGTGTTCTTGGTTTAACAGTAGGNATAATTATGGTTTTGGGTCTTGCNATCGCTACTGCAGTGACCCCCATAGCATTTAGATCACTGGCTACGTCCCTCATTTTTGCAGGAGTAGGGCTTGGAATTTTTCTTTCTGGCTTCACGATCCCCCTTGTCGCNTCAAACGGAAANTTAATNCCATGGCTTGGCATAACAGGCCTTGGTGTTNGCGCTGCNGGNNTAGCGATATGGGGATGGCGTANTCTNGANGATGTAAAATGCTNTTTNAATAGCAATCATACGAAGACAGAGTTTTCGCGAGCNTGGATAATGCTGCTTTTGGCCCACGCCTGTTTCGCCATTGGTTTAGTACCGCACACCATATATTGGGTTGATTTCATTGCCAGGGAGNTAGGGCTAGGCTTAAACGTAGCTGGCTATCACTGGGGNATAGTTGGAGTGTGTTCACTGATGGGGCCTNTTGTNGCTTTCATATTGGCGCGACAGGTTGGNACTGCTTGGGCTTTAGTTCTNATGTTTGGNATTCTTGCTGTGGGTATTTCTGCNCCAGGCTTCCAAACCNATGCCNNGGTCCTTCTAATTTCTAGCATGACTTTNGGCGCTCAACCTGGTGTCTCAGCTTTAATTGCAGCTCGCGCTAGAGACGTAGGTTGCCTCAATGTNCTNCCNTTGTTGATGCGTCAATTGATTTTAATAAATGGTATTGCTGCCGCTATTGCNGGGGTTTGCCTGCCTGTTTTTTTNGAACAGAANGCAACNTACGGGTCNTTATTNTGGCTTGCNGGCGGGTTTATGGGNCTGGGAGCAGCTTTGTCAGTGCCATGGGACTCTTTTNTGAGATCTNCCTAACTCGTAATTNATGGTTCTTCCACGCNNTGAATNNTACACGCNCTTGTCAAGGTGTTTTTCAGCAAGCAAGCTATNGTCATTGGNCCTACGCCGCCTGGNACCGGTGTNATTGCAGCNGCTACTTTTGCAGCTGCAGAAAAATCAACATCACCAACTAGCCGAAATTTACCGGGCTCCTCTTCTTTGGGCACCCGATTAATGCCAACGTCAATTACT
>PBCW01000061.1 GCA_002718015.1 Rhodospirillaceae bacterium | reverse complement strand
CCTTGGAATGTTACACATACCATTCACATATTTATTTTAAGTTTTGTAACATGTTGTTTTTATTATTGATTTTGTACAAACCGTTTTCTTGCGAAGGAGACAGGTCTGTCCTTTGATGAAGTATGGGATATGACAGGCATGAAAGATTGGATTGATTTTATGGACGAAGATTAATGGAAGGTATTCTATTAATTCTTGGTCTGGGATATTTGATCTGGTTGATCATCAGGCATCCGCTTAAATCTCTTGGATGGGTATTCAAATATGAAGACTACAAAACCATACAAATTATATCATTGGGATCGCGTGGACGTTTTAAAAGAAGTGGCACAATATGGCGTGGTGCAAATCATGTCGCCACCCAAAACACCAGACGCGTTTTTAAACTTTCTAGCATCGCTAGGGTCGCTAATGTTCACTGAGGGTGAGATACCGGTGATTGGGCACACCCTTCTTAACGTCGTTACTAACGCAAACAGGAAAACGAAGCCGAAAAGTACGTTTCACTCTGACACCTCCTACATTTCTCGCCCTCCGTCGAATTCCGCTTTAATCGCCATTGAGGTCCCAAAGGCTGGGGGAGCGACGTTGTTTTCAGATCAATATGCGGCTTTAGACTCATTGGACGATGATTTGCGTACACTTTTACAAGGTGCGGAAGTCTTACACACGGCGACTGGCGTGCAGAAAGTTCAGTCAGAATGGCATCCTCTCGTTCGATATAACCCGCAGTCGGGACGAAAAGCCCTTTTCCTGACGTCAATAGCGCGTTGCAAGCGACTAAGGTTGGCAGACGGCACTGATCGCACGGATTTGTTGCAAGGTTTATATGATAAGTCATTAACAAATACCCCACACATCAAGCATGATTGGTCATTAGGAGATGTCTTGTTGTGGGATAATCGCTGTACTATGCATGCGGCCGATCACAGCGATGTCCATGGCACACGGACATTATTTCGCGGATTAATCAGAGGTGAGGAACCAATTTGCGGCGGTGCCGTGGATACACGAGATGGGGGCGTTGCAACGCCTCATATTTAGGAATGGTTCCTAGTTAATTTTGTGACTAAGGGCGGATTTCATGCCTTGCGTATGGCTTTTTGCCTGTGTCCTAAAGGCGACCTTAGAGCATGGTTGCTACGTGATTAATGGTGAATGGTGGATTTTGATTTAGTTGGCTTCATTCTCACCAAAGTAAAAACCCTCGATGATCGTAGGTGCATTAACCCAAATTCTATGGAGGCACAGATGTCTAACAGAACAGTCAAACANGAAATCAAACTTCCAAAATATCTAATCGTTCTACTTGCNATGTTGGTGATTGGTTTNTTTGCAAATGCATTTGNACCAGTTNTCAGCATNAAAGATGNATATGCATCAGGATATGCATGGACAAAGGGGATAAGCGACTCGATAGATGATCTTACAATTGCAGTAGTGGNTATTGATTGNAAAAGGTAGGTAAAAGATAGGGTGGANGCATACCATTCACCNTACNCATCCCATTCCNCATNAACACTNTAGATTTTAAGAGTTCGTCTCATTCCATGGACGGAAAAAGGTTCCATTTTTTAATTTCTTGCGGNACCATTCATATGCACCATNNGCTGCAACAAACCATATAGTCCCCATGACACCCATCACAATTATTGTACCTACCGCAGGGATTATTTCTCCATCAAGNAAGTGTCCAATTGCGNAACGAATATTGTGCCAAATAACAAACGAGTTGTGTAAGGGAGGGAGGCNGTGTTCTTTGAACGAGCCAATACCAAAAGCTTCCCGATAACAGGGGCAACCAACTGTGCTNAATTTTTTAANCCAACNCTACTCCATGACTGTAATCANCTGATTTCATCTGAAAAACGCTACCGGTTGCACCCGAAATTACTCCCCCATTGCTATGCCCTCGCGGCGTGGATCGGCGCCGCCAATTAGACCATTCGGCGTGACCTCTATTCCGTGCAGCCCGCTGGTGAGGCGTCTGACNTTGACGTCGTGACCAAAGTTTTCGAGCGCATACTTAAATTTTTCCGCCGAGGTATGCCGTTCGATCTCGACTTTTCGTCGCCGCGGAAGAATATGCGGCAGTGAAATCGCCTGCTGCACATCCATGCCCCAATCGAGCACCGCGATTAAGGCGCGTGCCACGTAGTTGACGATGCGCCCGCCGCCAGGCGAGCCGATGATCAGGCGCAATGAGCCATCGTGATTGAAGACGATGGTCGGTGATTTGGAAGTCCGGGGGCGTTTGCCGCTTTCGGGTCGGTTGATATTGGGCCTTCCATAACGGGTTGGCTTGAAGCCGAAGCCGCGCAATTGGCTGTTGAGCAGAAATCCNTCAACCATCAAGCCNGTGCCGAAGCCNAGCCCAAGCGANGTTGTNAGCGAGATTGCATTTCCGCGGCTGTCGACGATAGATATATGGGTGGTCGACGGTGGCTCGGGGGTGTCGTCACCGCTAAGCGGNGGTTCCGGGCGATTGGGCGGTATGCCGGAGCGCACCCGGCTTTTCGCCGCTGGNTCGATGTTTTCGCTTCGGNTNCNCAGATAGACGTNATTGATCAGGTCNGGGATTTTGTAGAAACGGGGGTCACCGATGTAGCGGGTCCGGTCCGCATGCGCCAGACGAGAGGCTTCGATGTAAAGATGGTGTGCTGTGGCATTGTCGAAGCCGCGGCCCAGGAGATCGAACCCAGANAGCATACGNAGTGTCATGCCGATGGTTAACCCGCCGGTGTTTGGCGGCGGCATGCCGCAAACGCGGTAGGTGCGATACGAAACACAGACCGGGGTCACCTCTTCCGGTCGGTATTTACGAATGTCGTTAGCAGTCAGCCGGCCCGGATTATTAGTGGCGTGTTTGACAGCCTGCGCGATTTTATCCGGCAGGTCACTGTCGTAAAATCCTGCGGCGCCTCTATTGGCTATGCGCCGAAGCACNGCGGCATACGGCTTGTTTACNAGACGAAAGCCGATCGGTCGCGGTTTCGTTTCGGCATCGAAGTAGTAGGCCCTCGCCGCAGGGTCCTCAAGGATGCGCTCGTTGTTAGCAATTTGCGCATTGAGCCGATGCGAGACGGGGAAACCCTTTTCGGCGAGTTNGATTGCCGGGACGAACAGCTTGCCCCANGGGAGTTTGCCGTATCGTTTGTGGGCGCGTTCGAGGACGCGGAGCAGGGTCGGCGTGCCGACCGCGAGACCGCCAAATCCAGTTTCTTTGCGGCTCATCTTCTCCCCATACCTGTCATAGAACAGGTCTTCGTCTGCCGCCGCCGGCGCGACCACCCGCCCGTCAATGNCGGTNAGCTTCTTTTGCGCGGCGTTCCAATGCAGCAGCGACGCATCGCCGCCGATGCCGGAACTTTGCCCTTCGACAAGGCCTAACATCATTTGGGTGGTGATAGCNGCGTCGACGGCGCTGCCGCCCTGTTTCAGGATTGTATACCCGGCACGCACCGCATGCGGATTGGCNGCAGAAATCATGAATCGGTTGCCGTGTACCGCGATTTTCTCTGTATAGCCGGACCAGACCTCCGGTTGCTGAGCCAGAAGTTCTGTGGTCGCCAAATGCAAGAGCAAAGCAACGGNCCCAGTCAGGCACGTCGGTTTCCTCATAGAAACGGNCCCTCTATAGCGTCGCAAGTTTTTCATACGCGCATTATGTCAAATATATGCGCATTGTGCCNAATAGGAGACGATTTGTGTAGGGATGGGAACCAAACTCCCAACAAACGCAGTTATCCAAATTCGCTCTCATTGACAGTTCCTNTATGTTGGAGAGTTGGCAGTAGCCAACCTTGCCATCATTTTACGATACTAAACTCTTTTTCCATGAGACAGTCATTNGGTCAATGACACCCTTNACCAAGGACTTTCAAGCGCCAATAGTTGTAAGGGAGAGGTGCAAAGAAACCCGCAACTAGCATTATTGGTATTACCCACCATGTTAGAATTGCTCCACCCGTAAGAAAAAAATCAGTAAGATTCATAGCTGCTTCCATTGTGACCATTGATATCAGCGACATTCCAATCGCCGTCCGAAATGCATATTTTAGGCCTAGTTGTCTGGTTAGAATGACAGTTTCAAGAGCNATCGAAGTNAACAATCCATTTACGATGGCAATTACCATAATGGTGATAACTGGCCAGTCAATCTCCATTAGCTGGAAGTATGCNATGGTGCCAAGATCGCCTATGGANCAACCCAATAGACACCAGGCCGTATTTTTCGAGGAGATCCGCCATGTCTTGCGGCACGACCAATTCACACGACTTTTGGTTACTATGCTTGTCATATTCGACCCCNTTCTTCAAATTATAATATGGTTCGCCTGNATGGTTTGTCAGCTGATAATGTTTACAAAAAATCGTAAAATTTNATTGACCAAAANTCCTATTCCTNGTGCTACAACTNTTNTGCAGCATATTNGCTTACGCCACGACTTTATGATGGGTTTGAGCTATGCGTTTNAAAGGTATACGCGATAACCCAGACACTGAGCGGGTCGGCTTTCGGNCATTCCTTTAAATAGATAATAACCGCTTTANTCGCTTAAGCCCAAAAGGCTAAATTTTGCGGGAAAAAGCTNCATATNNANAGTTNGGGCAAATCTATCTTTCTNCNAGGNANCCGATTNANGGAAAANCCGAAGGGGTTGGCATCATGTTTTATTGTTGTGTGTTCCTTTCAGGATGCACAAATTCAAACAGTTCTCTTGTAAGACAATGGCCGACTGTATTGTCTTTAAAAGACAAAAATGAGGTGTTTGAAATCGGCGATAAAAACAAGTAGGTCGCCGTGCGGGCTGCTTTTGCTATGGCTTAAAAAATTAGCGAATACGTTCGATTTCAAGATGGTGAGGGAGTAGTAGAACTTGTTTTTGATACCGTGATTAATGATGGCGACGACCTATCCCTCCAGCACGAGCTCAATGTAAAAGACTGTACAGAAGGCTGGTATTTTAATAGCGCCAAAATAATTAGTTGGGGTAAGAGCCACCATGNTTTTGTTGGNGAGGATCAAATCACTACGCAGTTGTATCGATTGAGTTCGGGGCACTCTTGTACTGGANTTTTACAGGAATGGGANCATCCACCAGGTGACAATCNGTGTAATGGGAGCAAAATTGCGTTTGGCTATATGTGTAAAAAACAAACCGAACCGTTGAGTGATAAANAGAAGGCTGAGTTTTTAGCCGCGGNCGGTTCCCAGAGATTTGAAGCGTACCGTCCTCTTTTGGCTGACGTGTCGCGAGGNAAGGTGGATAAAGAAATGATGGGGTTAGCATCAGGTAGCGATGGGTTTGGTCATGTGGACTTTCNTTTTGACTATGGATTTTCATATCGAGGTGGGGATNGTGAGGACTACGGTAATTGACAGGGCTATCGAGCTTTTAAAACTGTTGTAAAATGANTNCCAAAACATAGATCCTGTATCGTAACCTGTTTGGACAGGATTAAAGGTAGAAAGGCAAAACATGGCTGGATTGNTGTTTCTTTTCGTGTACTACTTGGGCAAGCCAATATTCGTCAATTTTGGCGTATCAGACCGCAATCGTTGTTTTACAGCTCTTATACTCGGCGCAATTTTTGAGACTACNATTTTCGCTGTATTCGGTCCGTACAGCTCAGGCGCATGGTAACGGNTGCCATACAAATCAGTACCGGCTGCGTAAGGTTTTTAACACTCGATATGCTGAATTAANAAAGAGCAATGCGCAGAAACCAATTTGTCTTATTGGCTNTGTAATCGATGTATATTTCAGGTGACAAAACAAATTAGAGCTCAATGATTGCANCTGTAAGTCGATTAGAATCAGCTGGAGTGGCAGAGGATTATGGAAAGAAAATAATGCTTAGTTTGCCTCTTTGGTTGGGTGGGGTAATTATTNATTAACAAANATAATATTTTGATTATTGATGGTGGATTAAAGGCTCAANTATTTTGGGAACTGACGAATGGCTCGTTATAACAAATTTGATAAGAACAGGGATGANCCNTTTCCCATATCCCGTTCGGGCATCGACCAATTCCTTCGTTGCCCGAGAACATTTGTTCTTCAGAGAAAGTATGGATTGAAGCCTCCGAGAATGGTTCCGCTGACNCTTGCTGTGGCCACTGACCATCTTCTCAAGAATGAGTTTGATGGTTACCGAGTTAAGCAATCCTCTGAACATCCAATNTTCAAAAAATTTAATCTTGAGGTTATCCCATACCANCATTCCGAAATNGAGGTTTGGAGAAANAACTTTAAAGGTATTCGCTATATTGATGAGGCAACAAACCTTGAGGTTTTCGGNGCGGTTNATGATGTTTGGGAAGATATCAATTCAAAAGAACTTCATGTTGTTGATTACAAGTCCACTTCGAAACAAGGTGATCCGGATATCGAGAGCGGNTGGGGCACTGGATACAAGCGACAGATGGAAGTCTACCAATGGCTATTCCGTAAAAGAGAATTTCCTGTCTCTGATTTGGGGTACTTTCTCTATGTAAATGGTCTCAAAGGTGACAACAACTTCTACTATGACCACCAAGGCTATGAGGACGTAGGCTTTATGGAATTTAAGACAACCTTGATTCCCTACACGGGCAACTCTGATTGGGTTTCGGACACCCTGTTAGAAATTAAAGAAACCCTGATGGACGATAAACTACCACCGGCTAATGAAAGCTGGGAGGATAACCGTTACTTTTACGAGCGACTGCAGCTTGAGAAAGAAATAGGAGAAATCTAGAGAGTTTTTTAAAAATGGAATAATTGAAAATATTGTTAGCACTGCAACTAAAGACTTGGCTTAGCTAACGANGTTCAAACNCTTCTAAAAAANACTTGNCNCTNTGGATNGAAGGGGAGTTTTATCTNCTCCGCCATTNCCATGGCNTNTCNAATTCTCCGACCCACATCCCCCGCGCGTCATTTTGAGCTTCTTGCTCAATGGAGACGTAATCTTTCGAATAGCGCCTGTAGGCTAGGGCCCACCCTTTTCGGACTAGCTCGGCATTGAGATTAACCGTGCCACTATAACAAACCGCGATCATCCTATTATAGCGATCAAAGGTTGTCCCCTTGCAGATCACGGGCTTGGAGCCGATAAGAGCGCGCAATGCTTGTGTCGAGGCCACGCCGCAGCGGTATTCTCTGCCATTCTTCTTAGAACACTTNTGATTTGCCTCAGGNGCATCTATGCCATGCAACCTGATNTTNGTACCGTCAATCCAGATGGTATCNCCATCTATCACACGGGGCTTTCCTTTAAGCGGTTTTACGGGCTGCTCTTGNCCACTCTGCTGCGCTTTAATCACCTCAAACTTNGAAGAGAAAGTCTGACCTGCAAATTTACCTCTATGACAATGATAACCGCCCAACTTTTTGTTATGGTGGCACCCTAATTTATCAAGTNNACCACCATGCGCTAAGGCATCATGTCCGAAAGCTAAGCTAAGGAATGCGGAAAGTAGAATGATNTACCAATTCATAGTGCCCTTACCATTTCCTCAGTTTACTACGGGCATAGCAGCATAGCTTTGCAATCAATCATCCAAGCAATAACGATAAGAGTATTCCCTCGGCTCCAAGTTCGTAAAAACAATTTCGGAACTTATTTGCGATATAGGGCATTACGACAGTACTTTTATCGCAACTATCGCCTAAAGAGGATTCGTTTAATCAAACGCCATAATCCCCTAAACAGTAAGGCTTGTACGATCGGATTTTGCATGAGCTGTTTAATATAAGGAAGCACTCTGGGGAATACGCGAATTCCANATGTTATCAATGCTATAATTAATATGGACGCGATAATTATCTGTATCATGGCTAAAATCAAATAGTAAAAGACTACCCAGTAGTTTTAACGACCTGAGATGCAGCAATTCCTGCCTCTTCGTCATTTAAGACAGGAGTTGTAGTCCAGTCTAAAAATTCTGACCATTCGGCTGCATGTTTGTAAACNGCGGTTAAATCATCTGTTTCAATCAAAATCCAGCCATTTACNGAACCAGGAGCATGATATCGGCCNATCATGTTAACCCCTTCAAATGGAGCACCCGTACTCAAAAATTTCTCAAATGCGTTCCCAACAAATCCAGTCCTCAACTTCCATTCCATCATATAATGCATAGCTCGTTTTCCATTACACCGTGCGATATTTCTGAANAATANCANNACAATACCAATGGCGGCTCCATTTTCATAACGGTATTTTGTTAAANCTTCAGGGAATAGTGAAGAATAAAGCGACAGCAGCCCTGACACNGGGCAGGTNGGTNNCCTTGTGNGCTAAGTGATCAAACCCCATGCAAATGGTCATTCCTGNNAGCTNCAGNGTAGCAGGTGTGCTGCTAAAAANAAGCTCCTGCCTCNAAGGANAGGGGAAGGGGTGTTAACAGCCTTTCTTATGATTCTCGCGGCCAATGTCATGGATCATATCGTGATGTGTATACGGCTGTGGCGATGCCTTTTTAACAGTGCCGGTCACGTATAAATCCAGTGCGCTTTGTCCGCTATTCTTTGCTGCTATTTGGCGGGAAGAAGGGCATAAAAATTTATGAGCCCTAAAAGACGGCAAGATTAAATTTACGTTAGGGTATTCAAGAAAGATACCTAACCACTCGATAATGGTTGAAGGTATTAATACCTTAAAAAGAAATTAGAATCGTCTTGAGAAATCTCAGCTACTAACCACTGGCAAGTTTATTGATGTTGTCAAAACACTCGAAATAACCAATATCGTTATTGCAAGGAAAATTTCGGCGTTTATAGCGATTCGCAACCTTCTTATACCAGCCGTTGAGCCTCTTTCAATTGATGGAACGAACCTGAATTTATTCAGAGCTCCAAATGATAACAATATGAGTACGGAGGTGATCTTAGCTAAGAGTACATTGCCATAATCGGTGCTAATAAGAGCAGATAGGTCGCCAAGCAGGATGTAAGCAAAACCGAAGCCCGTGATTAAAAGGGTACTTATATATGTTATAGCTAACCGACCAAATTTTAGCGCAATTAGCGTCAAATTCTCCCTGTCATTTGAAAGACACATCCAACGAAATGGTAAAAGCGATCCCAGCCAATAAGCAATAGCGATCAAATGAATAAACAACAAAAGTTGTGACAGAAAGCCTGCTGTTGTTGAATGCCCATAAATCGTAAATGAAGATAAAATCATTAGTGAGCCGATTAAGCACATAACGTGTCTAAGTTGTGTGGCGTTCTTATCAAAGACTATCAGAATAAAAAATCCAACTAATGCCAGCATTAACGCCCAGCCGCTTTTCATTCCAAAAACGAGCTTTAAGAACTCTATTTTAAAGGCACTGGACACATCACCGCCCATGGAACCGGCGATCGACAGTAAACTACCGACCGAAGCGGCAATTCCCACTACCGCACTTTTTTGTAGCAACTTAACGCAATAAGTCGATGTTGATAAAGATTGGTAACGCGCAAAATGAAAGTTGAACAAGATTATTCCAACAGATCCAAATGTAGAGAGATACAAAAATGTTCGGAAAAGCGGGTTGCTCCAGGCCCAGAAATCCATGCTACGGCGCTGAAATAGTAAATTGTAGATTGCCCTTCATCACATGGCCATCCCCGCTTAATGCGCGCCAATCAACATGGTAATCACCAAAATGTATTTCCGGTAATTTAATCATATGTTCTTTGGCAGCCTCACGGGGGAGTTCGGGTTCTAATATTATTTCCGTGCCTTTGTTGTTGCCAAACAAAGTCTGCAACATAGTCTCGGTTTTGCTGGAATCAATTTTAAGCAATTCGATTTTTGTCAATATCACATCTGACTTAAAACCTAGTATTACTTTTGAAGGGGTATTTTTCAAAATTGCTCCATTCTTCGGGGAAGAATAGACGAGTGGCGAGTGTGCAAGTGCGGTTGTGGAGGATATGAAGAGTATGGTAATTAGAAATTGTTTTAGCATTACTATTTCTCCACTACTTAAGTGCGCGTGCTCGTGAGTTAATCCGGTCGTGTTGAATTTGTATGTGCTCCGGCCACGTGCTTTTTATATAAGACAACACAGCAACAATATCATAATCACTCAGAATACCCTCATAGATAGGCATATTATTCGGGTATGTTTTACCGATTATTTTTTCGATACCGTATTTAGTCATTGTAACCAGATACTCATCGGGATGATGCCACGTATGCCCCTCCACACTATGCGGTGGTGCGGGCAAATTGCCATCCGTATCACGTTGGCGCCAATTGGCTTGCCCCTCTAGGTTTTTGCCATGGCATGATGCACAATTTTGCTCGTACACAAGCTTTCCTTTTGAAACGGCCGCAATGTCCGTGTGCAGAAGTCTTATGTCGAGTGAAGTAGGGTACGATGTTGAAATATTTGTATAAAGCCAACCTACAAGAACAAGACCAATGGAAGTAACCCCGACTAGAAATAAAGAACGTTTGTTTCTTAAAAAGTTCATTACGCCGCGTAAAACCCCTATAAGAATTTGACCAAATTGTTACAAGACCAACTCAGAATTCCCATGGATAACTAGTTACAAATCCCGCACCAATAATTTGCATCTTGTGCGACTAAAGATGGCTGCAACTCAACCTGTGTTTATTTGTAATCTGTTATAAAATAAGGACTTAACCGGTTATTATAAAGTGGTCTCTCAACCCTTAATGTTATCTTTAGGCCCACCAGTTTCAAGTGGATTTTGAAATTATTTATGTTTCTTTGCACTGGTGATCCAATCAACTGCCCTTACAACCAAAAATGGAACGACTGTGTAATAAATTAACGGGCCCCAAAAGAGAAGTGGATGAAACGAGCCATCATGTCGATCTTTTGCATCGGTGTTCCATTCTGGGAAGATATAAAAATGCCACGTCCAATCGCGAGGCCCCGTGTGAAGGTGATGGCCAAAAGTTGACACTTGGAAGACCACCATTGCTAACAGAAATATTGCCTGCAGAACAACATAACATCTCCAAGCAAGTTCGCTTGCAAACAACGATCTTACCGCCTTTGTAACCCTGTTCAACAAAGCCTTCATTTCATATTACTCCAAGTTTCGTTCATTGGATGTTGGTCTTTGTGGCTGTCAAATGAGTGTTCTCCCACTGGCCACTACCCCTCTATTGACGTTAGGCAACATGTTTTCATTTTGATTATTATAATAATTTCCCATTTTAGCCCGTGCATTATGGGCTGTTTCTTTTGCTATCATTCAGTATTTTTGCTTTACCAAAACGCTATACAAAATCCTAATCGTTAAAGGATTGAGGTAGGAGATTGGCTCCTTCGAAACGCTCTCGCCATTTGGGTAGAACCTCCGGATTATAAATGTGGTCGGGGATCTCGCCAGCGAGTGCTTTAATGACCCCATCGCGTGCCCAACCAATACCGGCTCTGATACCGGGTTCTACGTTATGCTGCACTGCATGGGGTGACAGCAGCACCTTATGCCCAAGGTCGCGTAGAGGAGAATCATCTGAAATAGGTTCATTCTCAAAGACATCGAGCGCAGCTGCTGAAATGACATCGTTTTGAAGTGCTTCGGTCAACGCTTTCTCGTCTATAACACTACCCCGCGCTGTATTAATTAGGACAGCTGAGGGTTTCATAAGAGCCAACGTGTCCCAATTGATCATGTGATGGCTTTCTTTGGTATGCAGCACATGCATGCTTACCACATCAGATTTCTTGAGTAAGGTCTCGAAATCAGCTTCTTGAGCATTATGGATGTTAAAATCAGCCTTTTTAATATAAGGGTCATATGCTAATAAGCGGACCCTCCAAGGTGCCAGTAAATCGCAAACTCTGCGACCAATACGCCCAAGCCCAACAATACCGATCGTCACTCCTTCATGACCGTCTTGGCGCTGACCAAGATAAGTACCTTGTACAGCCGTATCGCGCCAATTGCCCTTTTTTATATATTCGTCTCGCTCACGCGTCTTTTTGAGAAGCGCAAGGATCATCCCAATCGTGCCTTCAGCAACGCCTCCCCAGTTGGCTTCCGTAGGTCCATGGACGACAAGAACCCCAAGTTCAGTCGCTGCTTCAATATCAATGTCGTCTACACCAATAGAGTATTTTGCGACGATACGTAAATTTGGAGATATTTTCAAAAGCTCCCGCGTGATCGGATTCGCCCGGGTCGAGGTCCCCATAAAAGCATCCGCGTCTTTAGCGAGCTCTCGCATGTTCTGAGAAGCGTCCACACCTGGCTTTCTCCATTCCTGATCGCCAACGGCTAATTGAAAGCCTGCCTCTTCCAATTGAGCATAAGTATCCCCGAACCGCTTTGGGGTATCGGGGGCGAAAACGAATATTTTAGGATTTGGCATTTTAAATTCCTCCCAGTCTCTGATCCTAGGGTCACTTCTAAATTTGTTCGCATATGTTCTATTTTAGACCAGACGCCGTCTATTTAGTACCGACAAGAGGTGCCGCACGAGACATAATCCATCAGTGACTTTGAAAACGAAAAATGACTAGGCGAGTTCGACAAAAATTATATTCATGGAGAAAAGGATATGGCTAAACATTTGGATTTATCTGATGCGAATTACAAAGCCCATAATGTTTTCCTTTTTTATTAATGCATCGTTCACTTTGTTGTAGCGCAAGTCCTGGGTTTGCTAAGTTTATTTATTCATAAACATCCGTGTAACCGACCGTGGTGCGCCACATCATACGCCGCATCGGTAATTCATAATCATGGATAGCAAGATGTTGAACCGCACAATTATCCCACATCAAAACATCACCAACCTGCCATTTGTGACGATAAACGAATTCTTCGCTAATAACGGTCATTGCCAGCTCTTCAATCAATGACACAGCATCCTCACTATCCATGCCATCTATATCAACGCACTCTCCCTTGAAGACGTAGAGCACTTTTTTGCCTGTGTAAGGGTGGGTCCGCACAGCAGGATGTCTCATTAATGGCACCGCCTTACGTTTGTCATTATCCTGTTTACCGCTTCCTGTTTGCCGACGACGGCCTAGCACGTCATGCACGACTTGCTTGCCTTTGAGTTTTTCCTTGATTTCATCGCTTAAAGACTCATAAGCCCTAACGCCGCTAGCAAATAAAGTGTCACCTAAAATCGTGCCATCTTCCGTTACCGGCACTTCCTTTGCGTGCAATACAGTCGCCCGCGGCGGATTCTTTTCGAATGACATATCGGAATGCCAAACTACCCCAGCATCGGCGTGGCCAATGTCTTTGCCGTCTTCTTGGATGTTTGAGACATATA
Organism: Rhodospirillaceae bacterium; assembly: GCA_002718015.1. Taxonomy (GTDB): domain Bacteria; phylum Pseudomonadota; class Alphaproteobacteria; order UBA8366; family UBA8366; genus UBA8366. Next base: position 4,773 of record PBCW01000061.1, on the reverse strand, counting down.
AAATTTCGGGATGACCAGGCATGGCGTAATTATTTAGGTACAAGTTTTGGGGCTCACCATAGCGACTGGCATAAGCGACAAATGTCGCAGGATCCAAATTCTGATTGCGAATACAAATGACGGAATGCTCGTTGAAGGCTGATTCAATTGCCAAAAAGGTTTCATCAGCTAGTGGTTTGGAAAGGTCAACGCCAAGCACTTCTGCGCCCAACGCATCACCGGAGGGCACAATTTCGGTTACGGTTTTTCCCACTATTATCTCCCAGGATGGAAACCTAAATATTTGCGCATCCATAACCTATATACCATAAAATGGTAATCAAATCGCGATCTTTATTATAAGCGGTGCAACTTGGGGTTTAGGGTTTGCAGGCTGCCTTGAGGATGGTCTCAGTCTCAGAAGTGGATTGAGGGGTGTACCATTTGGGAAATTTTATTGTGCGATGTGAGCTGATTTTTCCCTTACCCATTGGGTTGGGATACCTCAAACCACTCAAAATAGCATATCTGAGTGATATACAGTTACCTTGGTAATTCATTGTCGTGGACAAAACTCCGTTGGTTGGGTTTAAGGAATCGATCAAAACCCAAAAATTNACATACCCATCAACTTTTTGTATTCTCTCAAAATCGACATAGAAGGTTGCGGTACTATTCTTGGTTACCTGTGTCCATTTAGCATAGGACGGTAATGAGAACATTATTGCAAATATCAGTGACAGAATGGCAGTAAACTTCGTCCTAAAAGCATCTCGCAACATTGTAATCAATCTGCTTCCATCTGTCTCATGTGATCATTTCGACGGCGTAATTNCCTATCANGGCGATAANCCCAAGGGTAAATGCTAAAGAAACTAAACCCCACACTCCGGTCACNAACACGGCGATGCTATGATCCAGNTNCGAAAGATTATAAANCGTGCTCTTTGGCTCTTNNAACGNTTTATCGGCATCAAAGTCTGCATCTGCATTATCTGGANGCGCTATTTTCTGGTCTTNTTTTATAAAACTTTTNAATAAATAAAAGCAGGGGATAAAAGCNGTTAGTGGNAAGAACGCAAGAGAGGAAAATTTGGTTCNTCTAAAAGTNTTTAAATACCAACCGGGGACGAAAGACATCGGAGCCAGCATAATAAGACCNCCAATTATGATAACAATGTACGCAAACATAACTGCTGACCCCATCCCGCGATCNAATATATTAGCGTCAGCNACCCACTTTACAAAAAGTGCAGCGAGAAGGATGGATATATAAAGAAGAAGCCGAAAGGATATTACTTGGCGACGTGTCATTTTTTGCAGTTTCCTTCTTTAACCCTTGCACCCATCTTATCCACTTTGGAAGAAGCACACTTCACCAAAATCGCCACCATCCATAAAGCTTCCAAGGTTTCCACCAAGGAACAGAAATATTCATCATCTTCTGAGCTCCATAATGTCCCTTTTCGGCCGCAATTTTCCAATACTCTCTCGCCATAACTCTGTCCGTTGGAAAGTCGCCTCCTCCGAGTGCTCCAATGTAAAAACCGCCAAGTTTATAAGCAGCATCTTTATCACCATTATCGGCAGCGATTATAAGTTTTGCGTCGGAATGACCCTTTTCAGCGGCGAGCTTGTACCACTCCATTGCAATCTTATTGTTTTTTGGAACACCGAGGCCGTGTCTGTACATTAGGCCCATTTTGCCTTCGGCAGCGACATCTCCCTTTTCAGCAAGTGGTCTCCATTCGCGTAAAGCAGAAGCGAAATCACCATTTCTGTATGCATCAAGACCTTTTTGGAAATCAGCACTCGTACTTATTCCCATGCTTCCTACAAGGATAGTGAAGGCTAGGCAAAGTATCGAGGTAAATTTCTTCATTTCAGTCCGCCTTGATGTCAATCGTGTCTAGGAACAAAATATCATTTCATTTTTTGATTTTATTTGCATACGCCGATCCAATTTGAGCATTAGAGCTCTGTGCCTGAGCCCAAAACGGAACGGTCGATTGTGCAAACTTTTCCATTGAGTCATATACTTTCCTGAAAAAAGGATTTGAGGAGCTAAATTTTTTATATAATTTCTGAGCAGCTTGCGAATATTCAGTGAAGTAATCTTTTGGTGTGTCACGCAATATGACCCCGTGGTTGTCTGTTAAGTCCTTCAATGCCTTCCCATTCTCGTGCATTCTCCAAGCTATTGTGTGCATCATTGAAGCATCAGCAGCTATCAAAATAGCTTTTTGGTTTTGAGTGCTGATTTGTTTCCATAAATCACCGTTTATGTACATGTCGGTGTTCACTACATTTTGGTGAATACCTTGAAGATAATAGTTTTTCAAAACCTTATGCAGCCCAAATATGCGGTCCGGCATTGGGCAACACCACTCTGCTGCATCAATAGTTCCATTTTTTAGTGCAGGAAATATTTCGGATCCTGCCATAGTTACGGCGTCAACCCCCAGATCCACATAAGCTTGGCCCGGTATGCCCGGAGGTGCACGATAGGTGTACTCCCTAAAATCCTCCATACTTTTTATAGGCTCTTTGAACCAACCTAACGCTTCAGGGCCCTGAGGCTGTAACATCACACCTTTTATATTCATGCCCATTTCTGACCAAAGCTGGTCATATAACTCCCGCCCCCCACCATACAGGAACCAAGACACCCAGGAAATATTGTCAAAACCCAGCCCCGCACCAGCTGTTGGTGAGCCAAAAAGCATTGTTGCGGGATGGTAGGACGACCAGTAATGAGTCCAGGCAATACCACCTCCAATTTCACCTTTATTGATCCTTTCTAACAACCCCTTTGTTTCAGTAGTTTTGAGCTTGGGAAGTATTTTAAGAACGACCTCCCCGCCTGTAAGGGCTAGGACATCTGTAGCAAATTTATTTGCCATAACATATTCCGGGGAGTCCTTGCCCATAATCATTTGGACTTTAATAACAGTCTTAGAGTGTGCGAGAGACGAAGCTAGAAGGACTAATACGGTAAACGAAACCAAAGTAAAATTTTTCAAACTAATCACTTCTTCAACCCCGTCAGTTATTGCTTTTCTGTTTTGAAACACCGGCTCAACTTGTACGCATATCACATAGGATTCCGTAGCGAGTAAAAATTTAGATGAATTTACTCTAAAATGTCATAAATATCTGGGCTGAAGCTACGTTATTGCCATACTTGCGGTCACAATATGTGTGTTGGATTATTTTTATTAGCCGCTCGCCAGGTGCCAGGTGCCAAAAGCTATCCGTTTATTAAATTACTGATTTGCTCAAAATGAAAAATAGTTGCCCACCAGATTATAATAAAGGCTGGTGCAATAACGAATACTCTTAATCTTTGCAAAAGCACTTGAATATTTAAGTCATCTAACGTTTTCCTGGTACGCCCAATAGTCCATACTGCGAGATCAATGGCTGCATAAACGTATATTGTTATCACAAGCACGTTAAACAGGGTTAAGTAGGATAAAGTTGGCAGCATATCCTGACCATCCAAACTAAAAAAGATAATGCCCAGAACTACCTCCCATGGCCAATCTGCTGAAAGACGCTCTTTTGAAAAAGTCATCGCGCTGACCCAAAGTGCAAGACCAAATACAAATAAAATTAAAATCTTGGTCGTCAAAAAGTTGAAGTAATTCCTCTCAAGCTCAAGCCGATAAGTTACCAGCGAAAAATTATTAGCTCCGTTAGGGGACAACCAGGCACCCGGTTCGTCCGTAGTTAACTCGTATCGTGCCCCAGGACGAGTTGTAAATTCGGTTGTGAATTCTCCAGATGCCCAGGTGTCAGGACTCTTGGACGAATTGCCACTTTTCCGAACAGCCGGAACTAGGCGAACAGATTTAATGATTTCAGTAAATGGTTCTATTTCTATTGCTGCTACCTGTTTATCAAATGGGAACATTGAATAATCAAACTTTGTTCGAATTTTTGCCGTAAAGATCTCTTTGTGGACAACTGTCCCATTTCGATTAATTGTTAATTCTAATTTCTCCTGTATTCTCCGGTTGAATGAATTGGTTATAGTTAAATCAGGAGTCCATATTCGTTTTACTTGCTCCTCAGCAAGGATGCCGCTGTACGATAAACGGTTCAAGCCGTCAAAATCTGACGGTTCAAATTTTAATCGCTCACGGTCTCGCCAGCGAGAATATAAAAAAGCGCGGACAGTCCATGTTCCGTCTTTTTCATTAACCTCCAAAATGTCGAGAAGATGGAGCGATAGCTGAACTTTTACAGGCTTTTTATTTTTAGTCTTTGGGCGTTGTGTACAAACCTTCTTGGCCTCACCTTTGAAACATTTGTATCTGTCTTTTACCTGTTCATCTTTTTGTGCGTTCAAAGGTTGGTACTTGTACTCAACAACATTGTCCGGATAGGCTGCGACTTCGGCACTGCCTACCGCAGCGAAAGGAAAAATGACAAGTACCTTTAAAACAATCTTTACTGAATCTTTCCAGAACCTCGAAACCCTACACATAAATACTTAACTCGTTTGTTTGCTGAAAGGTTATAATGCGGTTTCATTTAATATCAATTTCCCTATTGCAGATAAAAACCGCTAGACTTAGAAAATATTCTGTGAATAAAGTATTGAAATCAGTAGGTTCAGCTTTACTCTTTATACTTTACTTGCGCAAATTTTTTTTGCACCTGATTGTCAAGTCTACCGGGCCATAAAAACTCCGAGAATTACTTTTTGATCCTGGCGATTGAATACGCTGATGAGACTCGCAAGAATANGTTACCAGAAAATGTGATGTTAGGGCCTGAAAGGTTTTC
>PBCW01000060.1:6303-15500 GCA_002718015.1 Rhodospirillaceae bacterium | reverse complement strand
AATGCGATGTCTTTCTTGGCTTCGATGGCCCCCGAAAATCATTAAGGTGCATGGACTTAAATCTTGGATGCCGGGGAGGTATTTTTTTTGATTTAATAGTAGATCACAGACGGCTAGGCGCTACGCATTCAGGACATTGGGGGGGCGTGCTTCCAGATGCTGGGATTCAGTTAGCTCATGCAATTGCAAGTATTACTGACCCGCTAGGTCGCATAAACATTCAAGAATGGCTGCCTGCAAATGTTCCAGAACAAGTGTCTGAAGCGTGCAAATGCCTGGTAGTTGATCAAGGTGCTGATACTCAGGAACCAGACCCAGATTGGGGTCAGCCGGATTTAAGCGTACATGAAAAAACACTTGCATGGACTAGCTTTACTGTCCTTGCATTCAAAACTGGCAATCCAGATAACCCAGTAAATGCAGTTCCTTCCCACGCTAAGGCACGATGCCAAGTACGATACACCACAGACGTAGATCGTCAAGTATTCGTTCCAGCATTAAGGCGTCACCTTGACAAAATAAAACTTAACCATGTCAAGATAAATACAGAGATAGGACGCGATCAATTTCCTGCTTCTCGTACTGATCCAAACCACCCTTGGGTAAAATGGATGATTAATTCGATTAAGAAGACTACAAACGTCAAGCCCAATGTTTTGCCTTGTTCATCCGGTTCGAATCCGAGTGAATTATTTAAATCTGGACTAAAAACGCCAGTTATTTGGCTTCCTCATTCTTATAGCGGGTGCAACCAACACGGACCAGATGAGCACGGTCTTAAATCTTTCCTGCGCGAAGGACTAGGGGCAACTGCGGGCATATTTTGGGATTTGGGAGAGGACTCTACCCCCCCCATAAATGTGTGAAACGTAAACAGGATTTGATAACAGAATTTACAACCTTTAGTAATGATAGTATTGGTGTTGAACGAGGTATCATGATTGTTTGCTGTTTGAAAAAACAAGATACAACGCTTTTGTTATGGAACGACTGCTTATCCGCTGAAACCTTACAGGGTTCAGCCATTAGAAATTAAGTTCTGACAGAAAAATGAGTGTGTTAGGCAAAGCTAAAACTATTTTGTCTTAGGCACACCGGCACTGTGCATGCCAAGGGAGCGTTTCTCCAGCATGAAAAGGAACGACAGTGATATCCTCTTCAATAATCTTGCTTGGCAGACTATGAGGCGCGCGCTTGAGAGTAACGGTACCGTCATTAAGGGGCAGGCAGTAGAAACGCGGCCCAAATACTGATGCGAAAGCCTCTAATTTATCCAGAGCCCCCTCTTCCTCAAAAGTCATCGCATAACTTTCTAGTGCTGCCGGAGCACTGAAGATTCCTGCGCAGCCACATTCATTCTCCTTGTCTTTTTTGAGATGTGGGGCTGTATCTGTCCCTAGAAAAAATTTCGGGTTCCCGGAAACAGCCGCTTTTCTCAAGGCACCACGATGGTGACGACGTTTAGCAACAGGTAAGCAATAGGCATGTGGACGCAGGCCTCCATCAAACAAAGCATTTCGATCAATCCTTAAATGATGCGCCGTTATCGTTGCAGCTACAGATGACTTTGTTTCCCGAATAAATGCCACCGACTCTTCAGTTGTTATGTGCTCAAGAACGACCTTCAATTCAGGAAAATTCTTTAAAACTGGTTTTAAGATGGTATCAAGAAATACAGCCTCTCGATCAAAAATGTCTATTTCAGGGGACACAACCTCCCCATGCACTAGGAGTGGCATTGATATTCTCTGCATTTCATCGAGTACAGAGTAAATATTTTTTATATCGGTGACTCCGGCAGAAGAATTAGTGGTAGCTCCAGCCGGATAGAGTTTGCATGCAGTAAACACGCCCTGTCGAAAACCATTTTTAATTTCTTGCGGATTAATGTCGTCTGTAAGGTAGGCCGTCATTAGGGGAGTAAAAGTTCTATTCGGTGGCAAAGCTCTCAAAATCCTATTTTTGTATGACAACGCAGCAGCGACGGTTGTAATTGGCGGAACGAGGTTTGGCATAACAATAGCCCTAGCAAATTGACGCGAAGTGAAATCAAGTGCTAAGGCCAACATTTTGCCGTCGCGAAGATGAACGTGCCAGTCGTCAGGCTCTCTAATCGTTAATGTATCGTTAAGGTTGTTTTTTGCCATTCAATGATCTCAGTGAGAACGATAAATATTGTTTTTTTGGAACAGAACACGAATAAAATAATTTCAACCGCACAAACGAACTAAAACAGGCTTTAACATTATGCAGCAACACTGCACTGGCAGAAAATAACATTGTTGCATGCGAAAGCTTTATGTCTTTGTTTTTTCGTAGCTGTCATCATAACAACTCGGGGACCTTTTTTGGTATCTATTCTAAGATGCCAAATCTTTGTTACGCCACAAAACTGGATTCGCTAAACACATGCAGGCGCTATAAAATTGTGATCCTTTTAAACTCCTGTTTTCTTGAAATATATTCGGCAAGACTGGCGCAAACAACACTAACACTTTATTTATTGACGTTCAGTATAATAACGTAAAAGTGCAAGAATAATATGATCCCAAGATACAGTCGTCCTGAAATGAAGGATATATGGGAGCCAGCCAATCGTTTTCGTATCTGGTTCGAGATAGAGGCACATGCATGTGATGCAATGGCGGAGTTGGGTATTATCCCAGAACCCGCAGCAAAACAAATATGGAAAGGGGCAAATCTTCCTTATACGCCTGAGCGGATAGCCAGAATTGATGAAATTGAAGCGGAGACAAAGCACGATGTCATTGCTTTTCTCACAGAACTAGCCGAGCAAATTGGCGAAGAGTCGCGGTTTGTCCATCAAGGCATGACATCTTCCGATGTTCTGGATACCTGTCTGTCCGTGCAATTGACACAGGCTTCAGATAAACTTCTAGATGGTATTAACAGACTGCTTGTTGCGCTTAAAAAGCGAGCTATTGAACACAAACACACGGCGTGTATGGGACGGAGCCATGGCATACATGCCGAGCCCACAACTTTCGGTCTTAAATTAATAGGCCACTACGCTGAAATTGTACGCTGCCAAAAACGTCTTATGATTGCACGTTCTGAAATTGCTACGTGTGCTATATCAGGCGCAGTTGGAACTTTTGCAAATATTGATCCATTCGTAGAAGAGCACGTTGCAAAGCAACTGGGGCTTTTACCCGAACCAGTCTCAACACAAGTCATCCCTCGTGATAGGCATGCGGCATTCTTCTCTACCTTGGGTGTTGTGGCCTCTGCTGTTGAGAGATTGGCAACTGAAATACGGCATTTACAGAGAACTGAAGTAAGAGAAGCCGAAGAATATTTTGCGCCGGGTCAAAAAGGCTCATCAGCGATGCCACACAAGCGCAACCCAATATTAACAGAAAATCTCTGCGGTCTAGCGCGCATGGTTCGCTCTATGGTTACGCCAGCGCTCGAGAATGTTGCTCTTTGGCATGAAAGGGATATTTCGCACAGCTCTGTTGAACGAATGATTGCACCGGATGCCACAGTGTGCCTGGATTTTGCGCTGCATAGACTTTCAGCCGTGGTAGAAAACTTAGTTGTTTATGAAGACGCAATGCGGCAGAATTTAGAAAAACTCGGTGGGTTGCATAATTCCCAACGGGTATTGTTGGCTCTTACCCAAAAAGGCATGAGCAGAGAGGACGCCTATCGGCTAGTACAAAAAAATGCGATGGAGGTTTGGAAAGGCAATGGTTCATTTCTCAATCTTCTAAAAAGTGAAAGCGAAATAACGGATTTCCTCGCGAATGATGAACTTGAGACACTTTTCGATTTAGGATACCACACCAAACATGTGGAGACAATTTTTAGGCGCGCACTGGAAGATAATTAAATTTGGCCTCACAGCCTTATTAGCGGCCACCGTGGCTGCCCTACTCAATGTTGCGCCAGTTTTTTCGCAGGATTCTGCCCTTAACAATGACAATCTAACTTCAGTAAATGTGGATCCTTTGACGCGAGCGGTCGAAGGTAACCCTTTAACTCTTATTCGTATCGCGGCACTTAGTCTAAAGGAGCCATCGCATCAGGGCGAAGCACTATCAGGTTTGGTATCGGCGCTATTAGCACGAAACAAACCAGATGACGCCGCTATTGAAATGAAGGCTATAACCGATCCGTTGTGGCGCGCTCGCGCCTTGATACACGTTGCAGACTATCAAAAACGACGTGGACGAATACAAACAGCTAAAAATACGCTTAACAAATCTTTTGGTTTGGCTAAGGGTAAGCAAATGGAACGCGATGGCGGTGCCACGGCAATACGCGTGGCCGAACGCTACATTGCCCTAGAGGCCTTCCAGGCCGCAACAGCTGCTACGCTCGTGATACCAGACAAATTTGAACAGATCCGACTCTTGCTTAAGATCACAACTCAGTTACAGCAGAGCAAGTTACCTGTTTTTAAGACAGACAGCAGAAAAGTTCTGGCTGCAGCTTATAAAATTGCAACCTCGATTAGGCCTACTACGAAAGAATCTATTACAACGATTATCCGCATTGCTGAATTCCAAATTGGCGCTGACGACCGAGAGGGAGCTCGGCAAAGTTTAGCGCACACTGAAAATGTTCTTGAAAAAAGACGCTTTATGGGACGCGATCAACTCCGCGCTGACCTTGCTGCTGCGTTGGTACTCATAGACGACCCGGTAGCAGCCCAAGCAATTGTTCGTTCCACAATAGACATAGGCCGTAAAGCCCGTGCCATCGCTTCAATTGCTCGCGCTTCTGCACAAAAGGGTAATATGGAAGCTGCAGTATCTTTATTTACTTTAGCCTATGAACAAATAGAGAAAATTAAAGATAAAACTTTGAAATACCTGGCTTTGACTCACATTATCGTAGAACAAGCAAAAGTGGGCCTCCTGGCAGATGCATTTCGCTATGCAGGGGTCATTAGAGATAGAAAACCGCAAGCACTTGCTTTGCTTAAAATGGGCCGCGTTCTTCTAAAACAAAAAAGATATAACGAGGCAGTCAAACTGGTGGACTTCATCCCATACGTGAGTATGCGCAGTCAAATATTTGTACCTGTTGCTCTTGATACAGGACGAAGGGGAGATAAAGAGAAAGCAAGCAATTATCTTACTATGGCCCTGAAAGAGACCCGCTTTAAGGCCTCTCCCTCGGAACTGAAAAAAGCATTACCGCTGGTTATAGATGCTCAATCTAAAGCCGGGTCTGTTGCTATGAATGATGCGTTGTTCAAACGCGTTCTAGAACGGTTTGATAGACTTCCCGATGATTCTACAAAAATTCATGTTTTAACAAGGATCGCAATAGCGGAGGCACGAAGTAAAAGGCAGACAGCAGCCTTAAGAGCATTAGCTGGAGCGTGGCGAATATCATGGCTTAATCGAAAAAATCCAAAATATCCGTCGATATTGACGGATCTTATGAAGGCTCAAATTGAAGTCGGAGAGCTCTTACAGGCTTTTGATATAGCTGCGCGTGTACCTGATAGCGTTACCCCTCCGCAACAACCCGGACAACTGGAAGCAAACTTAAATGCACGAAATGCTGCTTTAAGGCGTGTTGCCGTCGCTGCGGCAGCAAAGGGAAAGCAGCGCTTGGCTTTGCGTGCAGCAGGCCGAATCAGAGATGTAGCATCACGTGCAAGGGTATACGGTGAGATAGCAAAAGCCTTTCCATCCCAAAAAAAACAATATGATAAAGCTGAACGAAATAAAAGTTTCCGAAATAACACCTCTCAACTTCCCAGACATGGAAAATCGGATAAAATTAAAAGAGGCGAAGATATGTTTGGGTCGTCGGAAAACAAACAGTCGGGCAAAGTTAGTATTGAACCTACGGAAAAAGGAGCCCCTAGAAAGTTGACACCCTAAATTTAAATCATGGAAATATTTTTCTGATCACAATTTTATTAGTGGCACAACAAACTTTTTTTGCAGATGGACAAATATAAAATTTATTGCTCCATGTTAAAGAGTATGCTTGCTCTCAATCGGAGCTGCCTACAAAATCGTATCACGGTTCCAACGAAATTGTGATTTAATAATTTGTGATTTATTAGATGTGTACGTTAGTCATATTAAGGCGCCGAGACCATGAATGGCCTTTGTTAATTTCAGCAAACCGGGACGAGATGAGATCTCGCAGCTGGAATAAACCCGCGCGACATTGGCAGGATAGACCGTACACAATCGCAGGCCTTGACCAATTTGCTCAAGGAAGCTGGCTTGGTATAAATGATTTCGGTGTGGTCGCAGCTGTCCTTAATAGGCACGGAAGCCTGGGTCCAGCTCCAAATAAGAGAAGCCGCGGCGAACTTGTTCTTGAGGCGCTAGAATTTTCAGAAGCAGCCGATGCCGCAAATTCTTTTGCCGATCTGAATTCAGAGGCCTATCGTAGTTTCAATCTTGTAATTGCAGATAATGTAAATGCATATTGGATAGCAAACTTAAGTACTGGAAACCGGTTGTTAATAAACTCCATCCCCTACGGCTTGCACATGTTAACAAGTTACAATCTTAATGATGAAACCAGCGAACGAATAAAATACTATCTACCACTTTTTAGGAACGCAGACACACCACAACCAGAAATTAATGATTGGAGTTCTTGGCGTTTGCTTCTGGCTAGTGAAAAACTTGGAAACACCGAGGATGTTACCAGTGCAATGTGTGTAGACCGTGGTAATGACTACGGCACAGTNTCATCAAGTTTAATTGCGCTTGCCTCACCTNCNGGNCGACAAACAAANACGCAGTCCNACACGTGGTATTTCGCACCAGGCCCGCCAAACTGTAACGATTATAGCCGCATTGATTTATAATGAATATGAGCTACCAACAAACTGGATTAAAAAAATGAACCGCATCCGATATGAGCCTTGCGCATTACCGCCTGAAACCAATGCACTGCGACTAGAGGTTCGAGACTTTTTAAATTCAGAGCTTTCACATCTCAAGCCATCAGACCGGGCAAATAGCTGGAGCGAGGCTGACGAAGACTTCACCAAAAAGTTAGGAGCTAAGGGGTGGATAGGTATGACTTGGCCGAAGAAATATGGAGGCCAAGAAAAAACCATGCTCGAAAGATATGTTGTACAGGAGGAGCTTCTGGCTGCAGGTGCCCCTATAAGTCTTCACTTTATAGCCGATAGACAATCAGGCCCACTTTTGATGAGNTTTNCTAGCGAANNAGTTTGCAAAGATATATTGCCNAAAATNGCCAAAGGGATTTGCTATTTTTGCATCGGCATGAGTGAACCTGATACAGGCTCAGATTTAGCTGCAGTTAGAACACGAGCAGAACGAGTAAGCGGAGGGTGGTTAGTTAACGGCTCAAAAATATGGACCTCCCAAGCACATATGGTTCACTATATGATAGCACTCGTTCGCACAAATACAGATACCGAGAAGCACCTAGGGTTATCGCAATTTCTCGTCGACCTTCGCAAGACAAAAGGAATAACGATCCAGCCGGTTGTTAACCTAGCGGGCCGACATGATTTCAACCAAGTTTTTTTTGAAGATGTACTTTTGCCAGACACAGCACTTATCGGCACAGAGGGTCAAGGCTGGGATCAAGTTATGACAGAGCTGACCTTCGAACGCGCCGGACCTGAACGTTATATGTCTAGTCAAGTTCTAATGAACGAAATCGTGCGTGCTGCCACCCAAAGTCCAAGTGAGAGAACAGCGGTAGAGATCGGTAAAATGGTTGCAAATCTTGCAAGCTTACGTCAGATGTCTTTATCGGTAGCAGGGATGCAGCAAGCCGGCAAAGACCCGGCTCTTGAGGGATCATTNATTAAGGAANTAGGAGTTGCTTTTGAACAGTCAATTCCAAAAACAGCTCACGATTTGTTCGGAATTGAGNCNAGTCTGAACAATGGCTCAGAGCTTGAGAAAACNTANGCTATGCTCAATATGTTGGCACCTTCTTTCTCACTGCGAGGTGGCACCCGTGAAGTTATGCGCGGCATAATCGCAAAACACATGGAGCTGCGCTAGACCAGTCCCGATGAATGAACTCACCGAAATATTAAAGAAAACTGTAGAACGCCTCCTAAATGACTACGTAACACGGGAGAGTTTAGAAGCCGCCGAAGATGGTATGTTTCCCCATAAATTATGGAATGCGCTGGAAAGCAATGGTCTCACTCGACCATTGGCAACTGAACAAGATGGAGGGGTCGGTGCGCACTTTACCGACGCTTATGAAATAATTTACGGAGCTGGTTATCACTCAGCCCCGGTTCCNCTCATCGAGACAATCCTTGCANGTTGGTTAGCAAAGAAAACTGGCGTNTCNNTTCCNAAAGGGCCTATCACCTTGATNGAAAATAGAAGGAGCAGTGNGCTTAAATTCAANCAGACTGGCNCGGNCTGGTCACTGTCTGGCACTGCAGCCCGCACGCCATGGGGGAGCGATGCAAAGCATGTCTTCGTAATTGCGGACGCAGGCGGNGCNCTTCGTTCAGGGATTTTACAAACNAGCAAAACCNCNATAATTNCCGATTTAAATATGGCAAAGGAACCACGCGANACGCTCTATATTTNAAAGAACACCAGTGTGCGAGATAAGCGAACCCCTTAGTTATGAAATAACACGAGATATANTAANGCTATACGGCGCGATGTTTCGGTCAGCGCAAATNGCGGGNGCATCGCANCGGGCNCTTGACCTAGCTATTGAATATGCTCGTGAANGAAAAGCCTTCGGGCGGCCTATTGCGAAATTCCAAGCAGTTCAGCATCANCTAGCNAATTTGGCTGCACNCGTAGCCCAAGCAACTATAGCANCTGAGGCTGCNTTTCGTGCCGCNGACCAGANGNANCCGAGATTTGAAATATCAATAGCCAAAATTGTGGCTGGNCANACCGCAACATTAGCGGCTGAAACTGCACATCAGNTATTTGCNGCAATAGGTTTTACACATGATCATATGCTTAATTTTTCAACTCGNCGGCTCTGGTGTTGGAGAGCTGAATATGGATCAGATAGTAATTGGGCAGAAGAAATTGGTCGTCGTGCNACCGGCAGGGGTCCCGATATGCTATGGAATGACTTNACCGAGGTGCAAAGCTAATTGCTCGCGAATCAGANTTANNTTTCTTGTGGCATCTTATTTNGTNGCAAGNGCTCTCANACTAAANAGAAGACTANCTNATGGGTNTNCAAAATTTTTTTGNTCTGNCTTTTTTTTG
>PBCW01000060.1:0-6298 GCA_002718015.1 Rhodospirillaceae bacterium | reverse complement strand
TTTACAGTATGTTAGNAGCNTTTTTGGTNANAATATCNTTGGTAAAGACANNTCCAANATCCTCAAAAAAAATNCAGATGTTGATTTGATTGGTTCAACNGGATCGGAGTGTTATACGATCTNGTGNCTGTGTTTTTTTATTNTAGAAGATCTTNAGCGAAAGACGTCANAATGACACGCCGNCNGCAAATTTATGAGGGTAAGGCCAAAATCCTTTTTCNAGGGCCCAAACCTGGCACGATTGTGCAGTATTTTAAGGACGATGCCACGGCNTTTAATAATGAAAAAAAAGGCACGATCACCGGCAAAGGNGTTCTTAATAATCGAATTTCAGAGTACATGATGTTACGCTTGGCAGAGATGGGNGTNCCNACACATTTTGTGAAGCGTCTTAATATGCGTGAGCAACTNGTACGCGAAGTCGAGATNATACCCNTAGANGTGGTNGTTCGAAATGTTTCTGCGGGACAGTTCGCTNAACGGTTTAAGGTTGANGAGGGAACNCCGCTCCCAAGATCGATAGTGGAATATTATTACAAAGCNGACGAGNTGGGAGATCCGCTTGTTTCCGAGGAACACATAACTGCNTTCGGCTGGGCTACCCCNCATGATNTGGATGATATGATGGCGCTAGCACTTCGCATTAATGACTTCATGTCGGGATTATTCANGGCTATCGACATTAAACTCATCGATTTTAAGCTCGAATTTGGACGACTNTATGAGGAAAATGGGGAAATGCGCGTCGTTTTGGCAGATGAAATAAGTCCAGATTCGTGNCGTTTATGGGACGTCAAAAGCCGTGAAAAAATGGACAAGGATCGGTTTAGACACNACTTGGGTAAGGTNGAAGAGGCCTATCAGGAGGTAGCACGTCGCCTTGGTATTTTACCTGACATAGAGGAAAATGAGAATTCCAGNCCTGANAAACGAAAATAGACTCATGGAACAAAACCNATGAAGGCAAAAATTCAGGTAATGCTTAAAGAGGGCGTCCTTGATCCGCAAGGGAANGCCNNCCAACGTGCGTTAGATGGGCTAGGATTTAGTNATGTGGGNGAGCTTCGACTGGGTAAGATCATAGAGCTTGTCATCAATGAGAATAACGCTGAAAAAGCACATGCTCAAATTTCGGCTATGTGCGAGCAACTTTTAGCTAANACNGTAATAGAAAATTATCACATAGAGTTATCCGAGTAGGAGCGCNTGTAACGGTGAGATCGGCAGTCATCGTTTTCCCTGGTTCTAATTGTGACCGCGACGCAGCGGTTGCTCTTNANGCCCNTACNGGNNANCANCCAGCAATGGTCTGGCATCGAGACAGNGCATTNCCNCAGCNATTNGATNTAATNCTNATACCAGGNGGTTTTTCATACGGAGATTATCTCCGAGCAGGNGCNATGGCAGGCAATTCTCCGATAATGCTNGATGTNGTTNAAGCTGCTNAAAAAGGCATTGCTNTCTTAGGNATATGTAATGGCTTTCAGGTGTTGACAGAAACAGGCCTTCTTCCNGGCACACTTCTCAGAAATTCGAAGTTAAACTTCATTTGTAAAAATGCCNGCNTTACNGTTCAAACACAGGATAGTATTTTTACCNGCGGCTANCGTGTNGGCTCTTCGCTTGAAATGCCNATTGCGCATCACGATGGNAATTACTANGCAGATGAAGAAACNTTNAATNAGCTTGAAGGAGAAGANCGTGTTGCATTTTGTTACTCNGGCTGNAANCCAAACGGGTCNCAGCGCGCAATCGCGGGNATCCTAAATNAAAAGCGCAACGTTCTTGGTATGATGCCACACCCCGAACGTGCTGTGGATGCGAAACTCGGGGGCACCGATGGGTTAATATTATTTGATACACTTGCAAAGAACCTGATGTGATGACAACCGATCCAAAAATCACTGAAGAGCTTGTCACCGAGCATGGTCTTACAACTGATGAATATGCAACCGTAAAAGGTATTTTGGGCCGTACTCCGTCTTATACAGAACTTGGAATTTTCTCTGTCATGTGGTCGGAACATTGCTCATACAAAAGCTCAAAAAGATGGCTAAAAACGTTGCCAACTAATGGACCACAAGTAATCCAAGGTCCCGGTGAAAACGCGGGTGTGGTGGACATAGGAGAAGGGCAAGCTGCTGTATTCAAAATTGAAAGTCATAACCACCCTAGCTACATAGAGCCGTACCAAGGCGCCGCAACTGGTGTTGGAGGTATTCTACGCGATATTTTCACAATGGGTGCACGACCTATAGCAAATCTCAATGCACTGCGTTTTGGAGCTCCTGATCATCCTAAAACACGCCATCTTTTGGCAGGAGTTGTTTCTGGAATCGGCGGATACGGAAACTGCATAGGTGTTCCAACTGTGGGCGGCGAAATAGATTTTCATTCCTCATACAATGGCAATATTCTGGTGAATGCAATGACCGTTGGACTAGCTGATCAAGAGAAAATATTTTATTCAGCAGCAGCCGGTATAGGGAACGCCGTAGTTTATGTTGGTTCTAAAACCGGCNGGGATGGAATTCATGGGGCTACAATGGCATCAGCGGAATTNTCCGATGATGCACAAGAAAAGCGGCCAACAGTNCAAGTTGGTGACCCATTTACAGAAAAATTACTCCTCGAGGCATGCCTCGAGTTAATGTCCACCGATGCTATTGTTGCGATTCAAGATATGGGGGCTGCAGGCCTTACTTCATCATCTGTGGAGATGGCATCGAAGGGAGCCGTGGGCATTGAGTTGGATTTAGATAATGTCCCAGCGCGAGAAAAAGGAATGAACTCCTACGAACTAATGCTTTCTGAGAGTCAGGAGCGCATGCTCATGGTTATCAAGCCAGAATCAGAAATCATGGCAAGGGAAATATTTGCAAAATGGGAGCTCGATTTTGCAGTAATAGGTTCTATCAATGACACGGGCCAACTTGTTATAAGGAAAGGTGGGCAGGTGCACGCTGACATTCCGGTAGCACCGCTTGTAGAGAATGCACCAGAGTACGATAGACCTTGGAAAGCTACCCCGCCAGCTGCGAGAATTGATCCCACTGAATTGATTGCCCCGAAAGATATACATAACGTCCTTACAACACTCATTTCTTGCCCTGACATGGCGTCAAAGCATTGGGTTTGGGAACAATACGATCACATGGTAATGGCTGACACAATCGTCGGCCCTGGTAGTGATGCGGCCCTTGTGCGAATTCATGGCTCAGAGCGAGGCCTCGCCGTTGTAACCGATTGCACGCCTCGCTATTGTAAAGCAGCACCTGAGGAAGGCGGCAAACAGGCAGTTGCCGAAGCTTGGCGCAATATTACAGCGATCGGTGCAAAGCCACTCGCATTAACCAATAATCTAAATTTTGGTAATCCGGAACGGCCAGAAATAATGGGGCAATTGGTTGGCTGCATATCCGGTATTAGAGACGCAGGAAGAGCATTGGATTTTCCGGTGGTGTCAGGAAATGTCTCTCTCTACAATGAAACAAATGGTGAGGCTATACTACCTACTCCCGTTATTGGAGGCGTTGGACTTTTAAAGGACATAAAAAATCAAGCGCACTTAGCGTTTCAACGAAGTAATGAAGAAATTATTTTGATTGGGGAGACCGTTGGGTGGTTAGGGCAGTCACTTTACCTGCGAGAAATGGAAAATCGCGAAGAAGGAGCGCCACCCCCTGTAGATTTGTCAGTGGAACGACGAAATGGTGACTTCGTTCGTAATCTTATTGAGAGTGAGGAGGTGCGTGTATGCCACGATGTTTCTGATGGTGGCATTCTGGTCTCTATTGCTGAAATGTCAATAACCAGCGGCATTGGCGCCAAATTGGCCCCAAAAAGAATTAATATCCCACTTTTTTCATGGGCTTTCGGTGAGGATCAGGCACGCTACATCATTGTAGCAAATAATACAGAACATATATTAAATGCTGCTCGAAAAGCAGATGTGCCTGCGGAGGTTATCGGCACTACCGGAGGCTCAACATTGACTCTGGGCCCTTTAACCTCCATATCCGTGGAAGAATTAAGAGAATGCCACAGACATTGGTTCGAACATTACATGCAGAGCAGATAAGGAAGATACATATGGCAATGAGAGCTGATGAAATTGAGCAGATGATCCGAGATGCTCTGCCAAGTGCGGATGTGAAAATAAATGATTTGCGTGGTGACGGCGATCACTATGCCGCACACGTTTGCTCAACTGCGTTTAAAGGTAAAACAAGAGTTCAACAACATCAAATGGTGTATGATGCTTTACGGGGACGTATGGGCAAGGAGCTTCACGCCCTAGCCCTGCAAACCTCTACTCCTGATGATTAAGCATTGCATCAAGGTTCCGTAACCAATTTACAAACTAACATGAGGCAAAATAATGTCAGATAACCCCACTCACGAAATATTACAAAAAGAAGTCAATGAAAATGATGTTGTTTTGTTTATGAAAGGGAGCCCGGTTTTTCCGCAATGTGGTTTCTCAGCCGCAGTTGTTCAAGTGTTAGGAGAACTTGATATTAAATATAAAGGTATTGATGTTCTCGAAGACCCGTCGTTAAGACAAGGCATTAAGGACTTCAGCAACTGGCCGACGATCCCCCAGCTTTACGTAAAGGGCGAGTTTATAGGTGGTTGCGATATTATCCGGGAAATGTATGAATCTGGGGAGCTACAGACTTTGATTAAGGATAAAGGAATACCAAAGGCTACTTCTTGAGTGCGAGGCTATGTCATATTCTCGGGATTGACGCTTTCATGCAATAGGGTTTCTATGTAACAAGGCCCCTTAATCTGCCCGTTGGCTGCGCTTTTTATTTTTGCAACATTACAATGCACGATACCATCACATACCTTGCGATGTGCTGAAAATATGCAGATAGATATGTCTTGCTAACATTAATTACTAGTTACCAAACATCCACATTCTCGTTTGGTTGACCTGCACGCACTTTTTTAACGGGAGTAAAATTCAATAACTAGATTTGGTTCCATTAAAACCGGATAGGGCACATCTTCGAGTTTCGGCGCACGTACAAATGTGGCCTGCATCTTGCGGGGATCCACTGAAACATAATCAATAAGTTCACGCTCGCTCGATTCCATCGCTTCTAAAACCATTGGTATCTCGCGACTTTTAGCCTTAACCTCAATAATGTCACCATCACTCACTGAAAACGATGGGATGTTAACACGTTGACCATTTACAGATATGTGCCCGTGATTAATAAACTGCCGAGCAGCAAATACCGTCGGGACAAACTTTGCCCGATACACCACTGCGTCTAACCGGCGCTCTAGCAGCTCTATCAAATTTTCAGAAGTATCGCCCTTTTGTTTGGATGCTTCCAGATAATACCGTCGGAATTTCTTTTCCCCGATGTTTCCGTAATAGCCTTTGAGTTTTTGCTTTGCCTGAAGCTGCGTGCCAAAATCAGATGGCTTTTTCCGACGCTGACCATGCTGACCAGGGGCATACTCTCTTTTGTTCCAGGGACTTCGAGGACGGCCCCACAGATTAACACCCAAACGGCGATCAATTTTGTATTTAGCGCTTAAACGTTTACCCATATCTAATTCACCCTGGTTTACCCGGTGTTGTTTAATAATCCAGTTAGCCGAACGAGTGGCGGGGCCGCAGAATTTATCAACCCGCATTACCGGAGACCGCAAACTCTATCTTTTTTCAATTGAAGTCAACGCAATTTATAAAATTTTCTAAATCTCAATTTTGTCACGCTCATTTGCCAAGAATTCGATTATCAAGACACCACTTCCCACCTCCGGCAACTGTGATAAACAGAAAGACAAAGCAATACAAAGCAGCAAGCTCTCCTCCATTTAGAATGGGAAAAAAATCTCGTGGTGCATGTGCGTAAAAATATGCAACCGCCATAGTTCCAGACATTATAAAAGCCACTGGCCGAGTAAATAGCCCCAAAGCAAGCATAATTCCGCCAATTAATTCGATTGCTCCAGCGACACCGCCAAGGGTTAGCAGAGACGTATCGCTATAACGGGTTAGAGGAAAACCCAAGAGCTTAGTAGTCCCGTGTTGGAGGAAAAGCATTGCCGATGAAACCCGCAGTATGGCTAATCCATGTTGCTGATATCCAATCAAAAAACCTGTGATCTTTCCCATAAAAGCCTCTCTACAGCCCTAACGCAGGCTGGGTTCAATAAAGACTATGCATTCTCAACCGCTACAAGGTGACCTGGCCCGACTTCTTTGCATGAAATCTGCGGAGGCGTACAGGTTAAGGGACGGATAGCATTTAGTATCTCGTCGGTAGATGTT
>PBCW01000059.1 GCA_002718015.1 Rhodospirillaceae bacterium | reverse complement strand
TACTTTGAGAACATTGCACATCATCAAACCCACCGTGCCTGCTACTTGGTAACAATATTGTAAAAGTTCTTTTTCGTTTGATATGGCCACTGGTTGGGTATCGCTTCTTACGCCTAATACCAAATGAGTAAATATTTCAGCATCGACTAGTGGGGTAATAGACATTAGATGTTCAACGTATTCATTGGTAATATCTTTAGCCTGGATGCTTTCGATAACATGAGTGAGTTGCTTAAACGACTTACTGCTTGAAGTAGATTCGTCGGCTATGTCGTCTACTTTCCTGCACAATGCGTAGAGTGCGGATACTGACTGAAAATCCTTGGCGCCTAGCCAGAAGCTGGCAAAATAAAATGAACTTGCATGGGTGCGAAAGATATTTTCGTTAATGGTTTCGTTCATCTTTTATTTTGACCGAGGTATCATTCTATCTACGACCTTTGCAGAACTTATGACTCCTGGTAATCCTGCCCCCGGGTGGGTTCCGGCTCCCACTAAAAATAAGTTTTCCGGACCTTCAGCTTTATTATGAAAACGAAACCAAGCAGATTGCTTAAATGTCGGTGCTACAGAGAACCCACTCCCAAAAGCAGTAAGATAATTCTCCTCAAAATCTTCTGGTGTCATAAAGAAAGTCGAGCAAATCGTTGATGTAAGATCGGGAAGAATAGTACTACCAAGTGCGTTAATAATCCTTTCTTGGAGAAGTGGCCCCTCTATTTCCCAGTCTACTGAACCAAGAAGATTTGGGACAGGACACAGAACGTAAAATGAATCGCACCCAGCAGGCGCAAAACTAGGATCTGTAGCTGTAGGGCGATGCAGATAAAGTGAAAAATCATCCGCTAAAATTTTGCGGTCAAAAATATCCTTCAATAACTCCTTGTAGCGAGCTCCCATCCAAATAGTATGATGCGCCACATCTGAATAAGTCCGACGTGTCCCGAAGTATAATACGTAAAGACCCATCGAAACTTTCGATAATCTCTGCTTAACGCGTGCTGTTACTGATTGGTCTCCCGTTGTTATCATGCTGCTATACATGTGCATGGGGTCAGCATTTGAAACGATTATATCCGCNCTAACTTTACGACCTGAGTCAATNANAACNCCTTTGGTTGTCTTATTTTTAACTANAATTCTTTCAATCGTAGAGTTGGTGGTGATTTTTATGCCCTCTTCGGCCATCAATTTTTTAAAAGCTTGTACTAATGCACCCGTGCCTCCGATCGGAAAATAAATACCCCATTTGCGCTCTAGAAAATGGATCAGTGAATAAATACACGTTGTGTCAAATGGGTTTCCACCAAGAAGAAGTGGTTGTATNGAGAACGCTTGGCGTAATTTTTCATTTTTAAGATAGGNGCTCACTAACTGCCAAACTGTTTTGTAGCACTTAAGTTTTACTAGCGTGGGAGTCGTCTTAAACAGCAAACTAAATTTATGGAATGGCTGGTCAGATAATCCGTCAAAAGCAACTTCAAATATGCGNTCTGAATGTTTGAGAAGCCTCAGATATCCCTCCGTATCACCTGGCTCAAATTTTTGTATCTCGGAGAGTGTGTCCTCTAATGTCCCACCATAATCAAACTGTGTTCCATCAGGGAAATAAAAACGATACCAAGGATCGACAGGTACAAGGGTGATATAATCCGACAGTTTCTTTCCGAAGAGATTGAAAAGTTCCTCAAATAAAAATGGGGCGGTTATTACCGTGGGGCCGGCATCATGTGTGAAACCATCTAATTTAAAAACTTGGGCTCTGCCGCCGATTTCGGCTCTGCGTTCAAAAAGCTCAACATTATAGCCCTTTGCCCTAAGCCTCAAAGATGCAGCTATGCCGCCAAAACCTCCGCCAATTACAATAGCGTCTTTCATATTCTTCTAGTTAGAAACTGACAGTACCGCGTCAAGGTATCATGACATGATGAAGGCAATAACTCGGCTTCATTGAGTGCTAATTGTAATAATTCATTTAATCGTTCTGTGGATCTACTTATTGCATCCTTAGTGACACTACCTTCACCGAAAATTAATACCGCATTCAATCGGACTTGATCGTCCTCAATGCTTTGGTCCTGGTCAATGTCATTTATGTCATCGGCTATTTGGTATGCTATCGCATAATAATTCAATGCTCGCCTGCATGCTTCAATTTTGTCGTTATGACCGGCAACGATCAAAGGCAATTCCATTGGCATGCTCAATAGAGGTCCTGACTTGGCTGCCGCTATTTGTTCATAAACATTCAAATTTTTGGGCTTATGCACCTGTGCATAGAGATCTGCGGATTGTCCATAAATAGTTCGTGATACGCTACTGTGGACATTTTGTATAAAATTTGCCGAGTTATTATTCTTTTTGAGGCTTGCGCCGGCAGCATAGGCGGCTGATATCAGTAGGTCTCCAACACAAATCGCAATTGGTTCCCCGAATTTTGCCCATACACTGGGTGCTCCCCTGCGCATTTCATCCCTGTCTTGCAAATCGTCATGTACTAGAGATGCATTGTGGAGTAATTCAACTGTTGCACCTATTGCGATTGTATCTTCTAAATTTAGGTCTAAAGCAAAACTAGTATCGATAGCTAGCCGCGCCCGGATTCTTCTGCCTTCACCGTTGAGATGATATTGTACGGCGTTTTTTATATCCGAATGCAAGTCATCAGCGCATGACACAAGATCAAGCATTTTGCTTTCAATACCGGATAAAGCAGATACTCTTTTGTCCGTATCGAACACATCAGTAACGGAATGGCGCAAGGCATGACGCATTATAAAGCCATAAAGCTCCGGGCTGGCTTAGGAAAAGCCAGCCCGGATTAGTTAGGTTTAAGTGCCTTATTTACTTCTTGGACGAAGTGGCTGCCCAGATCGATCCGGTAGCCGCCGCCCAGATTGCAACCCCGAATGCGATCTTGTTAACAAAATCCGCGAGGTTGTAAATTATGTTGAGGCTGGCAACATCTGGAGTTGCCGCGGCATACCCATAAATGTAACCGAGTGGGTAAATTGCCCAACCAACGGTAACAATCAAGCGCAATGCAGAGAAGCATTGTTGGCTAGCCGCCGTGCCTTTGCTTGCGTTGATCTGGCTAGCTTCACCTGCGAAGACTTCGTAGATGATATAAAGCCAACCAGCCATGCCAACAGCAAACCCACCCCAAACGCTAACAGCGCCTATCTCACCGAGATAGCCAGCTATCAGCATGACAAGTGAAGCTATAAGCAACCGCCAGAACACTGAGGCTGCAACAAGTGTGATTGCTGCAAGTATGAGGTAGAACTCAATAATCTGCAGCGGCACTGTTAGTAGCCAATCAACATATCTGAACACGGTTGGGCTTGCGCCAGTATTGACCCAAACCTCCCGCATATAAAAATAATGGATGGCCGCAATACCCGTAACCATAGCGGCTACAGTCAAAGAAGTCTTCCACTTACCTTCGGCCCGATCTCTTTCTACCCAAAAGAAAAAGGTTGCTGCCACCATAGCAGCCGAAATAATCCAAAACGATACCCCTACTAAATCTGCGGGGTCTAGTCCCTTACCCATATCATAATCTCCTGTACGTTAATCCCTAACTATTACGGAAAACCATAACTGTGGTCCGTTGCGATGGCCCCTACAACGGACCGTCCAGAGTTCTTTAGCACATTTTTGGTGTTTGCAACTAGAGCGTCTTGCAAATAATAATTATTTAAAAAAATATCACATTATAAATGTATCTTTAGAAAGTCGCTTGGGTTAACCCCAATAAACCGGCTCGGTTGCGAACATTGGTAGGTCAACCGAGGATAAAATTTCTTATCTCAAAGGGTTGGTGCTAGCCCATTTTCTTTTCCAAAATGCGGCATTTCGCAGTTGATTAATGGATCTAGAAGCATAATGCGCAGGCACCTTACAAAGCACCATTCGCCCCAATCAGTGTGCAAAAATAAAGTTTAAATTATACCTAAAGCATTGAAAAACATGGAATAAATATTTATTCTTTTGGTTGTGATGTGGCCCGATATGGCTTTTGAGTGGCTTGATTTTTATCTCGTGACGTTTCACGCTCTTATTGCCCAAGTCGCTAAGATAAAAAGTTTGTGTTTCTTAATTTTTGCATGCGGTACAGACGTGCCGGAAACTAAAATATGAGGTACTTATGTTATGTGGTTTATTTGATGTCATCTGTGCGTCACACAGACACAAAGTCAAAATTTACAGTGAAAAAAAATGCACCTGAATTTAACAAAAAATTTTTCTTTCACCTTGGATTAACTAATAATCCGTTATAAACACAATCTAATGCTGCGGAGTCGCGTTCAAGTCTTAATCAGTTTTCCTACCGAAGCACTGGCCGAAAAGAGGTATATTATGGCACATGATTTTTTAACAAACTCGAAAATTGTAGCGGTTTACAAAGAGAAGACGCCCCTTTCCGCAGAATGCGCAAAAGAGGCCAGCGAACACTTCCCGAGTGGTTTGACGCATGANTCNCGTCATTTGCGNCCATATGGACTTTANGTTGATAAGGCNCAAGGTTCGCGNAAGTGGGATGTTGATGGCAANGAGTATGTNGACTTTTTTGGGGGGCATGGTGCACTTCTCTTAGGACATAATCATCCAGCTGTAACGGCTGCAGTNCANGNCCAGATTGANAAAGGAACTCATTANGGGGCTGGCCANCGGCTAGAAATAGCGTGGGGAAGTCTNGTNAAAGATCTTATTGCGTGNGCAGAGGANGTTAGGTTTCTNTCATCTGGCACGGAGGCNAACCTTATGGCNTTGCGGTTGGCTCGCGCGCACACAGGNCGNGAGAAACTGCTNCGNTTNAAAGGGCACTATCATGGTTGGCAGGACCATGTNGCCTTTGGGGTTTCTAATCATTTTGATGGTNCTCCTACCCCGGGAGTCCTNAATGGAATTGCTGAAAATGTTGTNATNGCACCCCCTGATGATATTGATGAGACAAAACGNATCATTGAANCTCATNATGATATTGCNGCGGTAATAATTGAACCAACNGGNTCAGCCTTNGGTAAAACACCNGTGACGCGAGNGTTTNTATCTGNTCTTCGAGAAATNACAAAAGAGCACGGTATAGTGCTTATNTTTGATGAGGTTGTTTCAGGTTTTCGCGCTGCGCCGGGCGGAGCGCAACAGGNTCACAATGTAATNCCTGACTTAACAAGCCTTGCAAAAATTGTTGCTGGNGGTCTTCCTGGCGGAGCAATCTGCGGTANCACTGAGNTGCTTGATCAGCTTGATTTTGATGTNGCGGAAGCGAAAGGTTTTGAAAAAATTGGACATCAGGGAACCTTTAATGCCAATCCTCTCTCNGCATCTGCTGGAGTNGCAATGNTACAGAAAGTNCGAGATGANAGTCCAACGCAGGACGCAATCGATACTGCCCATANTATTCGTTCTAAAATNAANAAAGTATTCGTNGANGAGGATATTCGTTGGGCTTGTTANGGGCAATTCTCAGAACTTCATTTCTTTACCAATCCAGATNATGTGGCTNTCGATCCTGAGAACTTTGAATTNATGGATAGAAANTGCGATTTCTTNAAAAGTNATCANGAAATTACGACTAAATTTNGGCTTGCCTTGATGGTTAATGGAATTGATATCAANGGTAAATTAGCNGGAAAAGTTTCTGCGGTGCATTCTGAAGATGATGCAGATCGNACGGCAGATGCAGTTNGGGGCGCGATTGACATGATGCGATCCGAAGGCGCATTACGCCNCTGATTTGCCCGGCTGGGAGGAATTATGNCACNTAATCAAGACAAACCNTTGCCNTTGGCNGGTTTNAAGGTAGTCGAATTTTGTCAAATNATCATGGGCCCCTCCTGTGGAGTTGTNTTGGCTGACCTTGGGGCTGATGTNATTAAGGTTGAGCTTGCTCCTTCAGGAGATAAAACNCGGAAGCTTGCGGGATTTGCAGCAGGATTTTTTTCTACTTTCAATAGAAATCGGCGATCNATAGCGNTTAATTTGAAAACGCCTGAAGGNCTTGAGATTGCGCATAAACTTATTTCNGANGCCGATGTGCTCACGGAAAACTTTGCGCCCGGAACGATGGAAAGGCTTGGTTGCGGATTTAAAACAGCTATTAAGATTAACCCCGCGTTGGTCTATTGCGCGCTAAAGGGTTTTCTTAGTGGGCCTTATGCGAAACGTCAGGCTCTCGACGAAGTTGTACAATTCATGGGAGGGCTTGCATACATGACGGGCCCCCCTGGTCAGCCTCTGCGCGCCGGAGCATCTGTTATTGATATAATGGGTGGCACCTTTGGAGTGGTTGGAATTTTAGCAGCGCTGCGTGAGCGCGATAAAACTGGTAAAGGCCAACTCGTTAAAAGTGCACTTTTTGAAAACGTTGCCCATCTTATGGGTTCCCACATGTCCGGTGAGGCTATTCAACAAAAAGAGGTTCCGCCGATGCCCGCACGTTGGAGTGCGTGGGCTATTTACGAGGTTATGGAGACTAAGGATCGTGAACAAGTATTTATAGGTATCACTAGTGATAATCATTGGCGGCGTTTCTGTGAGAGATTTGAAAGGTATGATCTGCTAGACGATCCCGCTTTTAAAACGAATGAAGATCGTGTCGCAGCTCAAGAGCGGCTAAAACCGATCGTCCATGAAATCATTAAATCTCTCAGCAAGGACGAGATATTAGCTATTTGCGAAGAAATTAATATTCCTTTCGCGCCAGTTGCTGAAACTAAAGATCTCTTCGATGATCCGCAGTTGAATTATCAAGGACGAATGCTTGAAACCAGGTTGCCTGACGGGCGAACGGCTAAGCTCCCGAGGTTACCCATTGAAATTGGTGATCATGATATGGGCCTTAGAAGGCAACCGCCGGCTGTCGGCCAGCATACACGAGAGATACTATGTGAGCTTGGCTATGAGGAAGAGCGATTGAATGAGTTAGAAACAAAAAAAATAATAACATGCTTTCAAGATGGAAGATGATAAAATGATCGTACCACCTTTTTCACCTGTTGACATACCAATGACGGCGGTAGTCCAAATTCGTAAAACAAAGTTTGCAAGTGTTATAGTCAAGGATGGCAAAGCTGGTTTGAAGGCAATGGCAAAGGGGTTTGCATACGAACCTTGAGTCGAGATTTTTTATCCCCACAATATGAGCGGCGATGCCGTGTGCGTGGCTAGAAGTCTTTTCAAGATAGATTAGGGAATTAAAAATTTTATAGTTTTAACACTACTTCATTCTCATCGATCGAAAATTTCGTATTATACGGCTCTGAACTTGCAAATATTTCTTCAAGTTCCCGTGTTTCATCAGCCGGCGAAACGAAATACGTTTCGTTTTTTTGGTTATGTCTGACGAGGGCAAATCGCACTTCAACGATTTCAGTGCCAGTCCCGGTTAATATGGGCATCATGCCAATCCAATCTGGATGTTTTTTTGCGCCGTGACCAGTATGAAAAGAGAAACTTCCCAAGCTGTAGAAAATGGGTTTATTTTTATAAATCTCTATGCCTAATGGAAAATGTGGGCCATGCCCCATTACGACATCTGCTCCAGCGTCGATAGCGGCGCGACCGGCTTGCTCCATATACTGCAGGATATCATGATCACAACCCCAATGGTTAGAGCAAATCAATATGTCACAGGAACTCCGTAATTCCGCGATATCTTCGCAAAAAGTTTTCAAAGAATCAGGTTCGCACCAAGTGATAATTTCGGGCGCGTGGCCGGGTCGCGTCAGAGTGCGTGTTTCTGAAACTCGTGGTTTGTATGCAGTATGTGCCTCTAAAACTGCAATTCCAGGGAATTCTTTCGTAGCTTCGTGTCCTCCATGGGACCAATAAACGGAACTCCTTTGCAAGAACCCATATTTTACACCATTTCGTTCGACAATTATTGCTGCGTAAGCGCTTTTTCGGTCTATGCCAGCACCGGCGTGGGGTATGCCAAGTTCATCTAGTCGCGCACAAGAGCTTCTGATTGCCGGCCCACCAAAGTTCACATTATTTGCATTACCAATGATACCTATACCCGCATCAGTAAGAGCTTCACCTGCTACCAGGTCCGCATAAAAACCTTCTTCGTATACTGAACGTTCCCTATCAGGTTCATAAAGACAACATTCAAAGTTTGATATAACGAGGTCCGCCGCCAACAGGGTTTGTCTAACTCTGGCAAAGGGTACTTTTGGGTCTTTAACACCTAGAAGATTAATATCCCCGGTAAGGATAATTTGGTGTGTCATAAACGCATCCTCCCTGCCATACTTAAATTGTCGAAATAATAATGCAAAAATAGCACAAGGCGTGGGCAGCTACGATCCCTAAATTTTGAATGTTGATATCAAACGTCTCGGATAACAGTTTTTACATCAATTAAGATAATACTTAATCAAGACAAACCTTCAGAAGAATAGACATCGCGCGCGTATTTCACGGTATCGCCTCAAACCTGCCTTATTAGTGTCACAAAGCACAGGGACCTTCTGCGAACTCTATTCATTTCGTCGAATTAATCTAACGATTAGGAAATTACAAAGCCCGCAAGTTAATCGTGAATTGTGTTTTCTTTGTCTTTTAGCAAATAAGAGTGAGTTCAATGAGGCATTTTTTTAAAGTGATATTCTTCCTGGCGGCTATGTTGCCGTCCATTTCATTTGCCGGTTTTGACAAGGGGCGCGAAGCCTTTTTGAGAGAAGATTGGGATGTCGTCAGAAAAGAGATGAAACCCCTTGCGGAGCAAAGAGATGCAAGAGCGCAAATCGCAATGGGGTTGCTGTTTGCCAAAGGCCTTGGGGTGAAGCAGAACTGGGATAATGCTGCTTTTTGGTTTTCCGAAGCTATTGATTGCGCAAAGTTACTTCAGGGGCGGCCACAGCAAATCGCAGTCCGGATACTTGCGCGTGAAAATTATGTCTACAGCTTGGAGCAAGCATTCGAAATAGCCCTTTTTGACCAATAAAACAAAGATATGTGCCGGTGGTCAGATAAGCCTTCAAATGTTAGAAAGTATAACTGTTGGTAAGAAAGGTTGCCTGCTGGTTATTTAATCTTGATGCTATTTTACGACGGGGAACTATGGTTTATCGAACAATGTATGAGGGTTTGTGTATTGCCCGAAGGATAGGTTTCCCATTTTGTTATCCGTTTTTGCCGCGGTTTAGGAGGAAAGCCTATAAGTTTCGTACCCGCATGATGGAGGGGATTATGCGATCTGATGCGGTCATCTTATCTTATCCAAAGAGCGGCAGAACGTGGATTGAAGTGATGCTCTCGCGCTTATTCCAGAAGCGTTTATGTTTGCCTGAAAATGAAATTATTGATTTCACTGATGCTCATCGGACATTCTCTGACCTTCCTAGGTTATTTTTCACCCACGATGATGCTCATGTTTTGGCAGGGAATGAATTTTTGCCTGAGGGAGGGCGAAAGGGTTATTTCGCGGGGTCCAGAACGTTACTGTTGATCCGGCATCCATTGGACACAGCAGTTTCGATGTTTTTTCAGCAAAGTAAACGAAGTGGTTATTTGGAAAGCGCAGATATTCATGATTTTGTTGTTGGGGCTTCTGGTTTGCGCGGTGGCTTGCCGACAATTATCCGGTTCATGAATCACTGGGCTCAGGCTATTTCAACATGCGATGATCACATTATTTCTCGTTACGAGGATCTTAGAAACGATCCTTCCCAAAATTTTAAAAATATCATTAAATTTTTGAATTTGAATTTTGCTGATTTTGAAATTGCTGAAGCTATAAAATTTACTGACTTTGCTAGGATGAAAAAACGTGAGGCGCAAAATTTTTATCAGGGTGATTTTCGAGTAAGCACTTCTGACCCAAAAGACGAAAATAGTTACAAAGCCAGGAGAGGTCTGATTGGTGGTTATAGAGATTATTTTACAGAGGCTCAGACCATCAAATTAGAGCGTACAGTGTCCGAAAATCTCAACCCAGTTTTTGGTTATTCAACGGGGAATAATACGCTTACGAGATTTCAAAATTCTTTTTCAAAATATTAATAATATTGACCAAATGACACTGTATATTGACGAAAAAAAGATAAAAGATATTGATGACTGTGATGCGGTTATCGATGTTAGGTCACCTAGNGAATTTAATGAAGACCATATNATCGGGTCNGTAAACNTGCCGGTTTTAAAAAATAANGAGCACGAAANAGTCGGTACANTNTATAAGAACACNTCACCATTTGAAGCAAAAAAAATCGGTGCTAGGCTAGTATCATTAAATATTGCTTCTCACTTGCAAACATTTTTCCGCGATAAGAAAAAATCATTCAAACCTCTGTTTTATTGTGCGAGGGGGGGGCAGCGTTCGAATTCGTTTGCAACGATATGTGCATCTATTGGGTGGAAATGTGCTGTCTTAGACGGGGGTTATAAAACATATCGGAAGTCAGTAATTCGTGAGATCAAACAGTTCTCTAGGGCTTGCACACTCATTGTAATCAGCGGGAAAACTGGAAATGGTAAGACAGAAATTCTTTCCCATATCTCGTCTTTGGGTGGAAATATAATTGATTTAGAGGGATTGGCTTCGCATAGGGGTTCAATGTTAGGCGGTTTTCCTGGGACAGAGCAACCGAAGCAAAAGTTCTTTGAAACACTGTTAGTGGATCGAATGAGAAAATTAGATTTATCCAAACCTGTTTTCGTAGAGGCTGAAAGCAGTAAGATTGGTAACGTTAATATACCAGCGGAACTTTTCAAAAAAATGCATCACTCAAAGTGTATCGTTGTGGAAAATTCAAGGCAGAACCGAGCTAGTTTTCTGGTGGCGCGTTACTCCAACGTATTTGAGGATGAGAGTGTTGTGGGAAGATTTTTTGAGTTCTTAGCTTCTCGTCACCCCGCGGATGTTTCAGAGAGAGCGAAATGCTTATTGAGTTCAAAAGATTGGAGTGCGTTGGCGAGTCACCTACTTTATTATCATTATGATCCATCCTACGAACGTTCAATGGGCTTGAAAGACCGTACAATACTTTTACACGCGAAATGTAATGGCAATATTGAAAATACCGCTCGTGATTTAGCCTGTGACATCATCTCTAAATATGGATAGTTGCAAGAACAAAATCTCTACATGTCGTGCAATCTAGCACCAAAGCAGCTGCGTTCATCTGAATAATCTAACTGCCTTCTTGAATTTACAGTGGCTGAAAATAAAAGCGTCTACTCTGCCGCTAATTGTCGACGTTTATCACGTTTTCCAAGAGCATCATATGTCGCGTATTTATACATCTCGCTGAGGGTAGGATAATTATAGCAAGTTTGAATGAACAACTCGGCGCCTGCTCCGACCAAAAGTGCGGTTAAGCCTACGTGTATCAATTCACTGGCCGTTTCACCAATTGCATGCACTCCCAATAGCTTCATGTCTTCTTCTCGGAACAGCAACTTTAAAAAGCCGTCTTGGTCGCCGATGATTTGTCCCCGTGCATTGTTTTGATATGTTGCGCGACCTGTAACGTAGGCGATGTTATCTCTATTAAGGTCTTCTTCTGAGAAGCCTGCCATCGAACATTCAGGAATAGTGTAAATTCCGTAGGGCAGGATATTGGCTAGTTCAGTTTTATATTCCAGATCAAAGGCATGAACCATGGCTACACGTGCTTGTTCCATTGATGTTGATGCTAATGCTGGAAAACCAATTACATCGCCCACCGCATAGATATGAGGCAAAGCAGTTTGATAAGTACCATTTACTTTCAATTGCCCTCGAGACCCAGTCTTTAATTGTATATTTTCTAAACCAAGATCACCTGTATTGCCGTTACGGCCAGTAGCTGCCATAAGCGCATCAACTTTAATTGAGCGCCCCGTTTTGAGGTTAACCGTTAAATCTCCCCCTGCCTTTACGCTTTCAATTTCTTCTGGCATGCATAGTTCTACGCCCATATTGCGCATACATCTGGTTAGTGTGTCGGAAACTTCAGAGTCCATAAAACTTAATAATTGCTCGCGCCCCTCAACGAGGGACACATCAATGCCAAGAGCCGAAAACATGCACGCGTACTCGCATCCAATCACGCCACCGCCGGCTATCAACATAGTGGAAGGAAGTTTGTCCAGCGCGAGAATGGTGTCGGAGTCATACACACGTGGATCATCGAACGGAAATAC
The DNA here is from genome assembly GCA_002718015.1 of Rhodospirillaceae bacterium. Taxonomy (GTDB): domain Bacteria; phylum Pseudomonadota; class Alphaproteobacteria; order UBA8366; family UBA8366; genus UBA8366. The sequence continues at coordinate 5,136 of PBCW01000059.1, read as the reverse complement.
TGGAGGGTGATAGGGGCTGGAGCCAGTAGCAATAAGGATTACATCGCCCGAAATAGAAATTTCAGTTTTTTTTGATGATCTCACTCTAACAGTATGTTGATCGACAAATGAAGCATTCCCTTCAAAATATGTAATGCCATGTCTTTCAATATTTTCGCTTATCCGTTGATGTTCGCTTTGGACTACAAAACGTTCATGAAAAAGAAAGTCTCGGGCTGTAACCGTTTTGTTGATTTGAGTGTCTACGCCATGAAGTTCTCTCTGCCGAAAGCCAGACAAGTAGAGGGCTGACTCACGCAGTGTTTTGGAGGGAAGTGTTCCGGTGTTCGCGGCAGCTCCGCCCGGAACACTCTCTCTTTCGATAATGGCCACGCTTTTGCCGAAGTATGCAGCTTGGGCAGCACCTTTTTCTCCACCGGGCCCAGATCCGATCACAATTAAATCAAAATTTTTATTGCTCATATTCTTCCCTCATGGCGTTGGCTATTTGCACCGAAATACGCTTGTATAGGTATTATGATCAGCATATTCTCCCTACTCGTGGAAAATAAAAAAGCGTAAAAAATCGCTACCGGCAAACCCAAGTAGCAGTTTTACAGGATACAATCTACCTGATGGTGATATTTTAGACCGGCTGTGTTTTTGCGCACACTACGAACAATGGATCTCCCTCGCCCTCAACTGGAGAAATATCACGAACCGTATATGGTTCAAATTTTTGAGTAGCTTCAAAATACTGACCAACAAGTTTGGTGTGCCCTGTATTTGTGAGTTGGTGCCAAATAGCGACAGCTTTAGTTGGGAAACAGCGATTCGAAAATGAGACAATGCATGGACTGCCTGGAATTAGTACGCGCGCAATCTCATTAAAAATAGCAATAGGGTGAATAAGATATTGCACTGAGACTGTTATCAAACAAATGTTGAAAAAACAGTCATGGAAAGGCAGTTTGGTATTGGTAGCAAGATTTTGAACCAAACTGCTAGTGAGTTGAGGATTATTGTCTAACTCAGTTTGGTTCATTCCAAGACCGACTACACCGCCGTAGTCTATTTCCTCAGGTAGATGAGAGGCACAACTTGCCATTAAATCAAGAACCTGGCTGTTTGGAAGTAGTATCGAACTCAGATAAGTGGTTAATGCTGTACAGGCTATTTCATCGATATGCTTAACCAGTCTTGGTTCACTGTAGAAAATTTCATCGTCTGACTCATCTATACGCTTAAAAGCTTCCGAGGGCATAATGTAGTCCATGATAAAGAAAGTGGTCTTAGGGCACCCCTTAGTCAAGGGGCCGATTAATTCGGGTTTTTTTCAGCCCATCGGTGCAAAAAAATAATGCTAATCAATATTTCGAAACCAGATACTCCGTGATAGGACGGTCCAAAATCATAGACAGCAATGCCATTCCAGAAAATGATTTTGTATAGCGCTTATTTCTGATGTTTGGATCCTCATAGTATAAATTAATCTTGGCATTTTCTTGCATTGTGAGGAAAGGTTTTGTCACAACATACGCATTTACCTGTGTAGAGGTTCGGCAAAACAACGTATGTAGTGTAAATTAGTAATGGGACAACAAATCTCACCAACTAAGACACCTAGGCTTTACGCTACATATTCGTTGGGACTATTTTCTGGCGGGCAGTGGGATATGATGGGGGTAATCATTCCACTTTTCTCAGTATTCGTGGGGCTCAACCCTAGTGAAATTGGTTTAGTGGTGGCAGCTCGCTCCGCGTTGCCTGTACTTTTTTCTGTTCATGGCGGTATTTTGATGGATCGCTTGGGTGTTCGGTTAGTTGGTTTTTGGGTAGGACTGGCAGCAGCGATATTACCACTGTTTTACCCATTTGCTGGATGGTTCTGGGGTTTGGTGGTGCTACAATTGCTTAGTGGTTTGATCACTACCCTTGCAATGGCCAGCGGGCAGACTTCCATAAATCGGTTCTCGAAAGGCGATCCTGCAGTACTGGGCCGATACAGTTTTGTGACCCGGTTTGGTAATTTTTTTGGTCCTTTTATTATTGGTCTCATCTGGCATCATTTTGGAAGCGGGCCTACCTTTATCACTATCAGTTTGTGGGGGGTTTTAACTGTTATATCGGTTTTATTTATTCCGTCGGGGACGCAACCAAAAAAGAGAGGCAAAACATCGTGCTCAGATCTTTTGTCGCGTCGAAAAGAATTCATGAGGGCTCTTTCGTTAGCCGCTATTCCAACCGTTTCTTTCGTTTTGCTTTTAACGGTATTCCGAAATTGTCCGGGTGCTATCCAAGCCTCATTTTTTGTCGTTTACCTTAATCAAATCGGGATTTCCGGAACAATAATTGGGTTTTTAACGGGTCTAGCAGAAGTGTTTGTAGGTCTTGGTAGCCTGACTGCAGGCTGGTTTGCCGCTCGCGCGAATGCACATTGGCTAGTAATTTTATTTGTCGCGAGTGCAATATTCCTTATTTGTCTGACACCTTTGATTGCTGGAGTGATGACCTTGCTAATTACAGCTACTGCCGCGCGTGGTTTTGCTCAGGGCATAAATCAGCCACTTATTTTTTCAATTCTATCTCGTGCTATTAATGATAAACAGCAAGGTGCAGCAGTAGGGCTTCGCAATACTGTTAACCGCTTTTCAAACATAATTGTGCCGATTGTGATGGGGTTTATGGCGGAGTGGTGGGGAATAGAGGTGAGTTTTATCATTATTGCGGTTTTATTTATCGGTGCTTGCATGATTGTTGCAGCCCAAATACGATATTTCGGGTTTTTAGCAGGTGAGGAAACCTGCATTGGTCCCAAAGTCGAAAAGTAAAAGTAAACCTACTAGCTGGGTTTGCCGAAATGCCCAGCACAAAAAAGCACTTAGCGCATTTTGCGCCAAGTGCGCGTTTTAATTGGCTCCGCGGGCAGGTCTCGGACCTGCGACAAGGCGTTGAGGAAGTTCGATAAGTCGGTGCTTCAAGAGGGGCCTAAGAGTGAGCTCTCACTTCACAAATACCTAAAATCTACCATACATATTACACATCCCTATGAGACACCCAACCGAAACACTTTAAATGGCCACTGCCGGCACCTCTCCCAACAGTACTTCAGTCATGGGATGCTGTATAAAACCCGAATAAATGAAACAGTAGTCATCAAGCACCTCATAACAGCTAGTAGGGCCAAATAAATGAAATCAGGTTTTTCGTACGCTCTGTTAACCTTGGGACTTTTATCCATCTTGATGCTGCCGCTAGCGGGGTGCGATGACACAATGGCACCCGGCGCGGTGTTCAAGGACTGCAAGACCTGCCCAGAGATGGTGGTGATCCCAGCAGGTTCATTCAAAATGGGTGGTAAGGGTACCCGAGACGAGAAGCCGGTTCACGAGGTGAAGATAGGCTACAGCTTTGCCGTGGGCAAGTACGAGGTAACACAGGCTGAGTGGGAAGCTGTGATGGGCAAGAACCCAAGCGAGTTCAAGGGTGCCAAGAGGCCAGTGGAGAAGGTTTCTTGGAATGACGCAAAGTCATTTGTGAAGAAGCTGAGCGCGCAGACTGGTAAGGAGTATCGCCTGCTGAGTGAGTCAGAGTGGGAGTACATGGCACGTGCAGTCAGCACAACGAAGTATCCCTGGGGAGATGAGATTGATAGTTTCAAGGCGAAGTACAAAATAAAAGGATCAGATAGAAGCAAAGGTCCAGTAGGTTCATACAGTGCAAATGCCTTTGGTGTGCATGACACGGCAGGCAATGTCGCTGAGTTGGTAGAAGACTGCTGGCATGAGACTTACAAAGACGCCCCTACTGATGGGAGTGCATGGTTGAGTGCGAGTGGAGGTAATTGTGAGAAGCGCGTCTTGCGGGGCGGTGACTGGCAACACCCTTTGTTCCGCCGTTCAGCTAACCGCAGCAACACCGTTGCCTCGGAGCGGTACTTCACCTTCGGCAACGGGTTCCGGATTGCCAGGACGCTTACGCAATAACCAAGTGTTTCTTCCTAAGTCTTAACCTTTATAGAACCCGGCGCGGACGTTGTTCTGGAAAAATAGGCACATGGAAAAAAGTTCTAACGAGGGCCGGAGTGTTACCGGGCCCTCGTTATTAAGCTCAATATAAATAACGCCAAATTATGGGAGTAGAACCTTATCGATAACGTGAATCACACCATTGGTAGTGATTAAATCTGCAGAAACCACTTTCGCACCACTAACTGTAACGCCCGAAGTGCCATCAATGTCGATTTTAGTCCCGTTTACTGTGGCTGGTGATAGTTTTTTCCCGGTGACGTCTGATGCCATTACTTTTCCACTCACAACGTGATGCTTGAGGATAGCTGCTAGTTTGTTTTTGTTTTCGGGCTTTAGTAAACTCTCCAACGTACCCTTTGGTAACGCCGCAAAAGCTTCATTTGTTGGAGCAAAAACGGTAAACGGACCGCTCGATTTGAGAGTTTCAACTAGACCAGCAGCCTTCACTGCCGCGACAAGCGTGGAGAACTGTTTGTTAGACGCTGCAGTATCCACGATATCTTTTTTATGGCCACCAGCGATGGCGACAGGTGCTACAAATAACATAAACACAGCAAAAATGCTTAACCGACCAAACTTTTTCATTCTTAACTACTTTCTTTCAATGAGTTGATTTAAATTTATTTCTAGTATCGAAAGTACGTCGTTTCTGTAAATTTGGTTCACAAGCGAACGGGCGGATTGCAGAGATTTCGGTAAAGCGTGACGGAATGACGCAAGACGAGGCGAAACTCATCGTTAATCAAGTTGAGAGTTACATAAAATTCGAACTAAAAATTGCTGTGCTCAACAAATCAGTGCGGTTACCAAGCTGTGTCAAAGCACCTTAAGTGACGATTATAATTGGGGAAAAGACGTCGTTGATTCATATTATCTGGCGATAGAAACTCTACGCGAACGGTATTTTCGAGAACGGCTGCCGAACGAAAATGTCAGGAAATGGCTCAAGAGGGTGTCACACTGCAAATAATTCTGCCTCCCACGTGCCCCCAGCTATAGAAAAGGGATTAGAAATTTTTTTTGTTTTCCTCTAAGCCCCTGATTTTATTGGCTCCGCAGGCAGGACTCGAACCTGCGACAAGGCGCGAGACCTCTTGCTGACGGTTGGCCGTGGTCTTTTCTACTC
>PBCW01000058.1 GCA_002718015.1 Rhodospirillaceae bacterium | reverse complement strand
CCCCTTCCACGCATGCAGTTAAAACAACTGGGCCATCCAAGGCTTCTATCATTTCCNCNACAGAGATTTGANTGAGCGGACGCCNTCTNGAGTAGCCACCATTCACTCCTCGGTGAGAAGTNATTANTTGTTTTTTNGCGAGTTTTTTCAAAATTTTACTTACNGTNGGTAAAGGCAAACCAGTTGTTAAGGACAGACTTGGTGCAGTAGTNATNTTATCCCCGCCTTTGCAGACGTGTACTGTTATCATTACGCCATAATCAGTCATTCGGTTCAGCTTAAACATCAAAAATCTTCTTCGGTAGATAAAAAACANATGTCACTCATACAATCTGGACCGTTTCAGTACCGTTTTCAAGCACTCCCTGCAAGCACTTTCGCGGCACTAAAAAAAACTGGGGTAACATNTNNACAGAAGTCGAAATTTATCTGCTCTTAATTTGAAAAATAAATCATCTACTTTCCCGNGTTGCCAGTTTAGCGTAGGATTTAAATATGGCTGATAATGTGACCAAANTTCGCCGGGCAAATGAAATNGAATCCGGNCCTAGTCTCGCNAATTTGCGACNAGAGGCACAAAAAACAGAACGCAAAGCGAAATTGATACTCCGATTTGGAGTCGGGCTCAGTGTGANCTGGGCTTTAACTTGCGTGTTTTATGTGCACNAGCACTTGGGGTGGGACTTTGCTGTGCAGCTTTTGCCACATGAGATGGGCATGCTGTTTGCCGGCTTTGCTTTGCCGGTAGCCATGCTTTGGGCCGGAATTTCATCTTTTCGTAAGTCTCATGATGTTCGCTTTCATACTGAAATGTTACGCCGCCATCTTGATCTTTTGGGTTATCCTGCTGAAGAATANGAAGGGCGTGTCAAAACAGTTTCCGATCTTCTGAAAAAACAGGCTGAAGAGTTGACACAAGTTAGTGAATACGCGACGCAACANTTGTCGAAATTAGTAGANACGATGGAATCTCAAACAATTGGGTTGGGTCAGGCCAGCGATAAGGCAGCAGCGGAAGCGCACCTGATACGCGACCGATTAATGGTTGATGTTGAAACACTGCANGATCTGGTTAAGAAAATTGACCAACAGCGAGGTGAAGTTGAGTCTACCGTGTCTGGCCAAGCCGAAGCCCTTGGTCGCGTTACCCAAGCAGCTCTTGAGCATTCTGATCATATAAACGCTGCTTTAAGAATTCAGGCAGCTGATTTGAGTGGNGTNTCGGATAGGGCAGCTGAACAAGCGNAAANTCTTGGTGTTTTGTTTGAGCAATACTCCGGAGATCTGCAGGAGGCTAGCCGCAATGCAGAGCAGCAAGCAGCCGAGGCGGAAAAATACCTTTCTGAAAGTGCGNAGGACCTCAAGCTTGTTGCGGAAAAGGTTGGGACACGTGCCGCCTCGGTAGCAACAGAGCTCCATGAGGAAATTGGTCATATGACTGAGAAATTGAGGTCTTCCCTTGAGGAACAATCTGATGCTGTTGGTGCNATGACTGACCGTACNGGCGAGCGNATTGAGCGCATGGCGGNNGGATTAGCGCGGCAGGCAACGGATGCTACCGGTCANCTCGAGGTTGCNCTNGAAAAACAGTTNAAGGCTGTTGATCATNTTCTGACTGCAGCTGAACATCGAATGGATGAACTGAAAAACCAAGTAGATCAGCAAGTGACCCTGCTGAGCCAGGGGTTAAGAGAATCAATAAACCACAATGCTGGGCAGATCGGTGTAACAGTTGATAAAGCAAAAGAACAGATTGGTCGGCTTACTTTCGTTATCAACGAACAGTCCCAGAACCTTGCAAATGTTACGGAAAAGTCGAGCGTTGAAACCGAAAACATGATTGGCGCCTTAAAAANGCAGGCTAGTGATCTGTCAGGAACAGCAGAGCACATAGCTCAGCAAACACAGGCAGTGCAAGACACGGTCAATCAGCAATCTGAGCAGCTTACCAAAGCGTCTGATCAAACTGCCGAACGAATTCAAGCTCTCAGTGCTATGTTCCAAGAACAAACTCTATCACTAGGCCAGGCAACCGATCTTGCCGTGGACCGCGCAGATGCTCTGCGGTCTGCACTCGATCGCCAAGCACAAGATCTGCGGGGAGCATCCGATCATGCGGCGTCACAAGCCAGAGAGATAGAAGCTCTTTTGCAGGCAAAGGCTTCAGAGATTACAGTTGCTGTTAAAGGTAGTGTCAGTGAGATCGGTCAAGCTCTCGGGCCGTCTGTAACAGAAGCGCAAACGATGGCCGCAACTTTGACACAACAGGCAGCTACTTTGCGTGACGCGGCAGACAGGTCTGCAGCCCAAGCGAGCTCCATAGCTGAACTGATGCGCCAAAGAGGGGTTGAACTAAACCAAGCATCCGATCATGTAACCGGAAAGGTNAAAGAAATTCGGGAAGCGCTAAATGAAAATACGAATGATCTNAATCAAGCGGCCACCAATGTTGGCGAGCGTGCNAGTGAGGTGAAGGCTGCGCTGGCCAACGATAGTCGATATTTGTCNGATCTAGCTAATTTCCTGCATGAAAGATCTCAGCAGATTGATACTCAAATNCAGCANCATTCTGAGACTTTAAAACAGTCATCATTGCAAGCTTCAGAANAAGCCGATGAAATATCNGGNGTATTGCAGCGTCAGGTNGCCCGTTTGCTGGAGGCAGCCGGCACCGTGGCCGAAACTTTAGGTGCGGCAGGTCAGAATTTCGACAAAGAAACCGCATCAGTGAATACGGCCCTTGTCGAGGGATTGAGGTTGATGAATGANGCAGGAGAACATTTNAATGCTCAAGCTGAGCGGCTCACCTCAGCATCATTGCAAGCTGGCATGCAGATTAATGACAATAATGAGGCCCTCCAAAACGAAACCANGGAGNTCATGCGGGCGTCNAAAGAAGCGACAGAACGGATGCAACTTGTGGGCGAAGTTTTCACGGAGCAAATAACCAATTTGTATGGGTCAACCGATCAATTATCTTCCCGTATGGCGACTTTAACGGAGGGGTTGCGCCAACAGGCTCGCGGCATAAGTGAAGCCGGCGACGAGGCGAGCGTNCGCGTGCGGGAGGTTGGCGAAATGCTGGGAAGTCAAACTCAATCTTTGGTGCANGCGACAGGCGATGCGCGCCTTGAGNTAGACGCTTTAACTGAGAGAGTTGATAATCATCGAAGCAATCTTTTGGAGACTACTGATGCTGTAGTTTTGAAAACATCTGAAGCAAGCACACATTTTGATCAACATGCTGCNATTCTTACCGAAGCTGCTGCTTCTGCTGNCGATCAAGCTGAAAAATTNAAAGAGCTAGATCTNTCAGGNCGAAGGAATCTTTTTTTAAAAACNGCTCGATTCATTATTGAAGACTTGCATTCAACGGCCGTTGACCTCATTAGAATTNTGCGGACAGAGGTGCCAGACGCTGATTGGAAGCGCTATGTAAAGGGTGATCGAGGAATATTCACCCGCAAATTACTCGGTGAAAAGCCTTCTGCAACTGTTTCATTGATAGCTCAAAAGGTTCAACGAGAAGNGGAAATGCGCCGTTATGTAATGCGCTATTTTGATCACTTTGAAACATTATTGCGAGAAGCAGAAGATGTTGATCCGGAACACCTCTTGCACTCGACATTTATGACTGCCGATGTTGGNAAACTCTATCTACTGCTTTGTAGGGCATTAGGNAGAGANGTAATGTATGACAAATAGGTNTTCTTTGAATATTGAGATCATGTTCTCAAACCAGAGATCNTTGNTTTNCATTTCAAAAAANTCCCCAATCAATGATGGTAAAAACACCAAATCCGACAACAACCGTTCCACCNAAACGATTTACTNCCGACATNGTTTTTGGGTTAAGCCCGCNGCGAAACCGCGCTGCAGCAGTCGTGAGCCCAATCCACCATATGCTCGCACCTACAAAAACGCCACCGANGACTGTTATTTTCTGNATAGAGTTCACTGCGCTGTCTCCAATTTTGAAACCCCCAAAAACAGCTATGAAGGCAAAAATTGTTGCNGGATTTAATACTGTAACCAAGAAAGCACTTAGCCAATTCCCGGCAAGGTTACGCAGTTGTAAAGCANTGGTTTTGTTATTAGCATTGATAGGTTTTTCCAAATAAATCAACGCGCCCAAAATGATTAAAATTATTCCACACGCTGGTTGAAACCAGTTCGTTCGATCAAATAACTTTGGTAAAGCGACTGATAGGCCAAAAATAGAAATCGCTGCTAATAATGCATCGGCAGCGGCAGCGCCTAGCCCTGTGAAGAACCCCGGCCACCATCCATATTTGAGGCTTCGATAAACGCACATTACTGCAATAGGTCCAACCGGCGCTGCTATCGCAATCCCAATCCCTATGGCTTTTGAAAAAAGAATAAGATCCAATTTCGGCTTCCTTGTTTCGGAAAGACATAGGACCGACTACTACCACAAATCTTTGTTTCNATATCGAAATAAAAATTTGCTTTTTTTAAAAAAAAATTAATAAAATTAAAAGAATAAATGATAAATGTAAAAAATGAATGAAAAAACATTTCATATAGTAAAGCTATTGGTATCCAATGCTCGATTATCCTTTAATGCCTTAGCCAAACGGGTCGATTTATCACCGCCGGCGGTAGCAGAGCGGGTTCGCCGCCTAGAAAACACCGGAGTTTTGCTTGGCTATCATGCAAAGCTAGAACGAAGTGCAGTAGGTTTGCCGATCACTGCATTTGTACGGTTGAGCTGCAAAGGCGCAAAATTTCAGGCAGTAACGCGTTTGGCTCTAGAATTGCCGCAGGTTTTGGAATGCCATCACATTACTGGTGAAGCATGTTTCCTTATAAAGCTCGCTGCTTCATCTATCGCGGAGCTCAAAATCTTGATTGAGCGCTTTCGGGAATACGGGGAGGCCGACAGCTCAGTTGTATTATCGTCAGTAGTAGAGCAAAAGCCAGTATTTGGGGTTCAGGAAGGTGAATGGGAGTAGAGGACGGATGGCTATTACTTCAAAACCAAACTCATCACGGAGTAACGCAAAGGGTCGTTTCGACTATAAAATCCGGGTTGCGGCCCCCGATGATGCTGAGGCTTTGTTTCACTTCGGGCGCGAACTTTTGTCTGAGACAGATTTTTTCTTGCGTAGTCCCGCGGAACGAGCCAACTCGATAGATGAAATGCGGATGATCATCAATCGTTTCCAAGAATTACCGAGGCATTTACTCCTCAATGCGTGGAAGGGAAACTTTCCCGTTGGCGAGGCTGTTATAATGGGAGGTGAACTGCAGCGTAATCGTTATACCGCTACGGTGGGTGTCGGTGTATTACAGGAGCATACGGGCAAGAAGTTAGGAAGAACGCTTATGGAGGGTCTCGAACATTTTGCGCATCACGCTGGCATCCATAGATTGGAGCTTACAGTTATGAGCCACAACGCACGAGCTCTGCGTCTTTATGAAAAAATGCAATATCGAGTTGAAGGCATGCGTAGGGAAGCACTACATGTAAATGGATCTTATGTAGACGAGTTTTCTATGTCGAAATTGCTCGGCGAAAAGCCTTAACGCGATATGTTCAGCACGGGCTTCACTACTGTTGCATATAATAACAAATGAGCAAATCTCGTATGCTTTTCGGTTGTATTTTGATTTTCTCTCTAGGATCATTCATTGAAAATAGGTGGCTTTCATATTGTTGAAGAATGACTTAATTCGCCGTATTTGAAAATCGTTACGTTAGTATTCATAATTTCATAAGTCCACGGTCTGAAGACATGAACTGTCATAAGAGAGGTGAATGAATGCTTTATGAAGGAGTGATTTCAGGCAATAGGCGGGCATTGGCCCAAGCCATCACATTATTAGAATCTACAAATCCCGATCACGAAACAGCGGCATCCGAGCTGTTGGCCAAGCTAACACCCCACTCTGGCAAGTCTATGCGAATTGGCATATCGGGAGCGCCAGGAGCCGGAAAATCNACGTTTATCGAAAGCCTGGGGCTTCACGTGCTTGCGCGAAAACACAAGGTAGCAGTTTTAGCGGTTGACCCNACTTCAAAACGGAGTGGAGGCTCTATCCTTGGTGACAAAACACGCATGGAGGAACTTTCGAGACGCGATAATGCTTTTATACGGCCATCTCCAGCCGCAGGAGCACTTGGTGGAATTGGGAATCGTAGCCGCGAGGCATTAGTAGCTTGTGAGGCTGCTGGGTTTGATGTGATTTTCGTGGAGACAGTAGGGGTAGGCCAATCAGAGACTGCTGTTGCAGATATGACCGATCTTTTTTTACTAATTCTCTCTCCAGCAGGAGGGGATGAATTGCAAGGTATGAAAAAGGGTATTGTTGAAATAGCGGATATTGTGCTTGTTAATAAGGCTGACGGAGATCTCAAAAAAGCTGCATGCATTGCTGCTTCCAATTATCAGAGTGCAATTAGGATGCTGCGGCCAATTTCAAATAATTGGCAGGTGCCGGTCCTTACTTGTTCCGCTCTGAGTAATACCGGTATCGATGAGGTATGGAAAGTTGCCGAAAAATGGCGAAGTGTAATGACGGCAGATGGCACGTTCGCGCGGGTTCGACAAAAACAAGCTGGAGTTTGGCTTTGGGATTCCATTCGTGAACGATTTGAACGCGAACTTCGTTTTGACTTGGACAACGGTGATGAGCTGAATATTTTAGGTTCCAAGGTTGCCAACGGGGAATTGACGGCGCCTAATGCGGCCCTAGCCTTGATCCGGCGGTTTCGTAGAGGAAAACCAGCTTGACTGGATGGGTCCACTGCCCTAGAACGNCGATCAATGTTGTGAAAGAAGTCCCCATTTTCCTGTCAATTTATGGTGAAAAAGAGATGTCACGCCGTTGTATGATACTGGGAAAAAGCGTTCAGGCTGGTAATAATGTGAGCCATGCGCACAACAAAACGAGGCGTCGGTACTTGCCAAATCTGCAAAATAGTTCGGTGCTTAGCGATATTCTTGGCGAAACTGTGCGCTTACGTGTTACACCAGCGGCAATTCGCACCATAGAGCATAAAGGCGGATTAGATGCTTTTTTATTAGGTACCCCCGATCGTAAATTAACGCCGGAGGCAAAAAGGCTGAAAAAACGATTAGAAAGAGCTGTTGCAAAACAAGCTAGGGATTGACCCGCTTTCCTCGAATTGCGAAGGCAGACTTGAGCGGGCAAAAAAGTTTGCATCAAGATAAAATTGGTGAAGAGTGCCACCCGAAAATATCGACTATAGTGGATTCGGCTTCAGAGTCACAGCGACGGACAAGCGCACTCGTGCAAGATTGGGGTGCTTAACCACGCCGCACGGGCAGTTAATGACCCCGGCATTCATTTTTTGTGCAACAAAAGCTGCGATACGTGCCGCGAGTCCGCGTGACCTCAAGTCTGCTAATGTCGAAATGATTCTCGCCAATACCTACCATCTTTTAGTGCAGCCCGGCCCAGACCTTGTCGCAAAGGCAGGTGGGCTTCACCAATTTATGGGATGGAGCGGTCCTCTCTTGACTGATAGCGGTGGTTTTCAGATTTTTAGTCTGGGCAGCGGTGTCGGTGGCTCAGAAATCAAAAATAACAGAAGCGGGTCGGGGAATGTCCGAACGAATAAACTTCTTTTAAAGCTCGATGAGGAGGGCGCCGTATTCCGTTCGCCCAAAGATGGAGCAAAACACACATTAACACCAGAATCCGTAATCAACATCCAGCGTAAATTAGGTCCTGATATTGCTGTCGTTTTAGATGAATGCACTCCCGTCAATGTTGAGCGCAAATACACTGAAAAATCGCTAAACCTTACACACAAATGGGCCAAGCGAAGCCTTGCTGAATTTGATCGCTATCATGATGGCACGCAAGCCCTTTATGGTGTTGTGCAGGGTGGAGTTTACAAAGATTTAAGGTGTGAGGGAGCAGAGTTTGTAGCTTCACTACCATTTTTTGGGCAAGCGGTCGGAGGGTGTTTGGGGGAACACAAAGAAGCTATGTACGAAATTGTTGAATATTCGATGGGTCCACTCTCGGCTGCAGCTCGGGGACGTCCCACACATTTACTCGGCATAGGAGGAGTACGAGACATCTGGGAGGGTGTCGGCATGGGGATTGATACTTTTGACTGTGTGACTCCCACCAGAATAGCTCGGCACGGGTGGGCATTGAAGAAGACGGCTGAGAGATTTCGGATCAATATTCGTAATTCGAGGTTTCGCGAGGACCAACGACCACTTGAGAGTGATTGTAGCTGCTACACTTGTATGAATTTTTCCCGTTCTTACATCCACCATCTTATAAAGGCCAATGAGATACTTGGGCTACAATTGCTAACTCAGCACAATATTGCTTTCATGAACCGTTTGATGGAGGCAATTCGAACTTCAATATCGCAAGGAAAGTTTTTAGAGGTTAAAAAGGANTGGCTTCGGAATTAACGCTAGCTATTTAATTCCTGCTTTTAATTAGCCTTAAAATTTCTGCTGCTGCGGANGGAATATTCGTGCCTGGTCCGAAAATCGCNGCAGCTCCCGCCTTGTATAAGAATTCATAATCTTGAGGCGGAATGACACCACCGCAAATTACTAGAATGTCATCTCCCCCCGTTTCCCGAAGAATTTTTATCAGCTGAGGTACGAGTGTTTTGTGGCCAGCAGCTTGTGAAGACACGCCAATTATATGAACGTCATTTTCCATTGCCTGACGGGCCGCTTCTTCAGGAGTTTGAAAAAGCGGACCTACATCTACATCAAAACCAATATCTGCGAAAGCCGTAGCAATCACTTTAGCTCCTCGGTCATGCCCATCTTGTCCCATTTTAATCATCAATATTCGAGGACGACGTCCTTCACTAGTCTGAAAACATTCAATCTCGGACTGTATTTTTGCAAAGTTCTCATCGCCAGCATAAGCAGAACCGTAAACACCGGAGATAGAGCGAACGGCGGCACGATGACGAGAAAACACTTTTTCACAGGCCTGAGAAATTTCACCAACTGTAGCTCGTGCACGCGCAGCTTCAATTGCTGAAGTTAGGAGATTACCCTTTTTGCTTTTTGCCGTTTGTGTAAGTTTTTCGAGCGCGGCCTGGCAGAGATTGTTATCGCGATCGATACGAACACGCTTCAGCCGTTTTACTTGCGAGTCTCGAACTGCAGTATCATCGATATTTAATAACTCGACGGGATCCTTTCGGTCGGGTCTGTATTTGTTGACTCCAACAATTACCTCCTCACCTCGATCAATCCGAGCTTGGCGCGCTGCAGCTGCTTCTTCAATTTGTAGTTTGGGCATGCCGGCTTCAATCGCCTTTGTCATTCCGCCCAAATCCTCAACTTCTTCGATCAATTTACGTGCGTGTGAGAGTACACTGGCAGTTAATGCTTCCACATAATAACTCCCTGCCAATGGATCTACTACTTTAGTTATGCCCGTTTCCTCCTGCAAAACTAGTTGAGTATTGCGCGCAATTCTGGATGAAAATTCGCTCGGCAATGCCATCGCTTCATCAAAGCTATTAGTATGAAGAGATTGAGTTCCGCCAAGTGCGCCTGCCATGGCCTCAATAGTTGTGCGGATAATATTATTGTAAGGATCCTGTTCGGTAAGGGTTACGCCGGATGTTTGGCAATGAGTTCGGAGCATCAACGATTGTTCAGTCTTCGGCTGGAAATATCTCTGCATTTGTTCTGCCCAGAGTAATCGAGCTGCACGAAGTTTAGCAATTTCCATAAAAAAGTTCATTCCAAGACAAAAAAAGAAAGAAAGCCGTGGCGCAAATGTATCTACGTCCAGCCCTTTTTTGACAGCCGCGCGCACGTACTCTATTCCATCAGCGATTGTAAAAGCTAACTCTTGCACACACGTTGCTCCTGCTTCTTGCATATGATAGCCAGAAATGGAAACGGAATTGAAACGCGGCATGGTGCTTGAGGTATATTCAATTATATCGGCAACAATCTGCATGGATGGGGCTGGTGGATAGATGTATGTATTTCGGACCATAAACTCTTTCAAAATATCATTTTGAATAGTTCCAGATAGCTGTGCTGGTGCAACGCCCTGCTCCTCTCCGGCAACTATAAAGTTAGCAAGTACGGGAAGTGCCGCTCCATTCATCGTCATCGAAACGCTCATCTTTTCTAATGGTATACCATCAAATAAAATCTTCATGTCCTCGACTGAGTCAATTGCGACNCCTGCTTTTCCGACATCGCCAACGACCCGCGGATGATCGGAGTCATAGCCACGGTGGGTAGCGAGATCAAATGCTACAGATAAACCCATCTGTCCTGCGGCAAGACATTTACGATAAAACTGATTTGAATCCTCAGCCGTAGAAAAGCCGGCATACTGGCGAATTGTCCAAGGTTTCCCTGTATACATGGTCGCCCGAGGGCCTCGTGTGAATGGTGGAAATCCAGGCAAAGAATTTAGATGATCGAGTGAATCTAGGTCTGCAGCTGTGTAAAGAGATTTGATTGGCACACCCTCNGGGGTAGACCAGTTCAATGCTCCCGTTGCACCTTCGCCCAATTCTTTTTGAGCGCGCCTTTCCCAATCGTCTTTTGTATAAGTTTTAAATATATCGTTAGGTTTGGTCATNTCTAGCTTTTTGGTGGTNCATTACTCAGTGAAAGAAATTTCAGCAAAATTTGGATCGTGATATTTGAAGCGCAGTCTTGCACTAAACGTTTGAAGATTGCATAGCTTTGTTTACTTATCCATTCCTTTATCCTCGCACAAACTCGTATTCATATAAAACGCGTTCCCCAGAACGTGGGAGTTATTCCAGTTCTTGAGCAAAGACTATTAATTTCTCTCTCTTTAGCTTTCAAACCGGGCACTGTTTTGAGATCAAAAGCATGAATACCACTCGTAATTAGAACCGAGTCTATACCTGCATTGCTTGCTCCCGCTATATCGTGATGAAGTGAATCTCCGATCGCTACTATTTTTTTGGCNTTCGGTTCAAGTTCAAAGCATTTTTGATAAACGCTTAGGTTCGGTTTTCCATGGATTTTAACGGCTCCTCCTAACTTGCTGTATGCATCTCCAACTTGCCCGGGGCATGGGCTAAGCTCTCCATTGGGATCTATGCTGAGCATATCAGGATTGAGTATTACCATTGTTAAATTACATGCTCTTGCATCAACAAGAACTTGCGTTAATTGTTCGATAGGTCCGACTGGTAAATCGCCAACCAATAAAAAATCTGCCGACTTTACGCAGTTAACTGGATAGAGGCCAAGGCCATCAAGGAAGTCCTCGCGCTGATCATTACCGATTATAAAACACTTTTTTCCAAGTTGCTGATAAAAAGGATCGGTTTCATTTTTAATGGCCTTCCACGCTAGTTCACCCGAGGTGAGTATGTGATCATAAAGGTCAGGTGTTATNCCAAATTTTTTTAAACCATCTGCACTNTCCGAAACTCGTCTTGAGGAATTAGATACCAGAATAATTTTCTTACCGGCTGATTTTATACTGGCCATCGCATCTACTGCGCCGTGGTGCGCATTAGCACCATCATGCAAAACACCCCACTGATCAACAATAAATAGGTCATATTTCCATCTCAGATCTGACACGACTTTTATATAACGGGTCTGGGTCATCGTGATGTGAAGTGCACTGGTTTTAATTCGTTCATTTCAAACTACGCGTAGTTCCGGAGATTTGGAATTGTCGCCTGGATTTTTACTCATGCGGGGCTCGCCGAAAAGATAACCTTGTCCTAAATCAACATTAAAATCGAGCAACTCAATTAGCTCTTGTTCTGTCTCTATGCCATCTACGATAAGATCGACACCCGCTTCATCAAGGGATGTTTGCATGTTTTGGATAGATTCGGATGTAGACATTATATTTTTTTTCAACAGACTCTTTGCATGTATCTTTACAAATCGAAATCCAAGCCGTGCTAAACCAGTAGGATCAAAGTTTAGATCAGTAACCTCATTCATGCACAGTCTGTAGCCAACATTTACTAATCGTTGAAGGTCTTGTCCTGTGTCATCTGCTCGGGCGGCCAAATCAGCCTGGGAAAGCTGAAACACCACACACGGAGCCATGTTCCGATTGATCTCAAGATACTCGATGAATCCTGATAAAAATTTTTGGTCACTGAAAGTGTCAGCCAAAATATTACAAAAAAATGCAGTTGAGTAATTTTGTTTGTGCGCGTTTTGCAGTAACTGCACGCTTCGAAAAAGAAGCATGTTATCAATAGCAAGACTAAGGTTTTTTTCCTTCGCCGCTCCTTCATACTGCAGCGGAGAAATAACTTCGCCGTCAGCTGACCGAATATATATGAAGCTTTCGAAAAATCGTCGCTTGCGTTGTGGGAGAGTGACAATGGGCTGAAGATGTAGGTCTACTCGATTATGCCGAAGGGCATCGCGCATAATTTCTACTAAAAGATCNCGGCTTATGTCATTCACATCTCGAGCCCCGACGCTAGGTGATCTAAATNCCNCCTCCGTAGTGGGGTCAACATCGAGTGATGCCGCCGTAATNGGTCGGGTTTCAGTATTACCNGAGGAATAGAGCTGCTCGACGAGTCCATGCAGAACCTTAACTTCAGATGCAACTTCGTCAATGTCGCCCGGCGTCTGTGTGGCATCACCTTTTGATTTGAAATTTTCCAGAGCTTCGTAAACACGCCTCAGCTCGTCTCTGTTGCGCTCTAAATCTTTTTGATTCTGGTTGTACGCTTTTCGCAGCACGATAAGGCGCCTTACAGCCTGNCTCTCATTNNCAGTGCGAGATGATATTTCNTGAANAAGNNTTCCNGCNAAGATAAATAGCAACCCGAAAAGTATAGANGTGGAATAACTAAGCCCGTNAACAAATTTNGGTAGAACGAACATNGCAACAACTGACGCTGCTGAATAGCAACTAAAGATAAGAGCGTGAACTTGGATCGACATGCGTAGATGCTTCTTGGCTGGTTGTTATTACTTTAGAATCACCCAGAGGTTACGCAGCGATTGGGTTGGGGGCAAGTGCTGTAGTTTATTTTGCTTGGCTGCCGACTGCATCAGCTACGCAATTATAGCCACCCTGCTTCAGCAGAGTAGCAAGATCATCTTTAATTCTGCGCACTAANTTGGGACCGTGGTAAATAAGCCCGGTGTAGAGCTGNACAAGNGATGCGCCAGCACAAATCTTGTCATACGCGTCACTGCCCGACTTTATGCCGCCTACTCCGATTAAGGCAATTTTACCTTTTGTACGAACATACATCTCTGAGAGCAATTCTGTCGAGGGGGCCAATAATGGTTTCCCACTGAGCCCTCCAGTTTCTGTTTTAAGGGGATCTTTTAAACCGGCATTGCGTTTTATGGTTGTGTTGGAGATAATTAATCCCGCAATGCCAGAATTAATAGCAACATCTGCGATGTCGGTTCGTTCTTCTTTAGTGAGATCAGGTGCTATTTTCACAAAGACCGGTTTACTTTCTTTGTCCATGGCCATCAATACTGATTCGATTAGGTAATGTAACGTATCTCTACTTTGTAATGATCTAAGGCCCGGTGTATTCGGGGAGGAGACATTGATGGTAAGATAATCACAGAATGGAGACACCCCTTCGGCACCGGTTATGTAATCGGAGATGGGGTCAGTGGAAACCTTGTTGTGCCCGATATTAGCACCCACAATGCCAGTATTTAGTTTGTGCGCTTGGAGTCGTTTTGTAAAAGCTGGTAGTCCGTGATTATTGAAGCCAAGCCGATTGATGATTGCTTCGTCTTCGGGTAGCCGAAAAACACGAGGCTTAGTGTTACCTTTTTGTGGTTTCGGCGTAACTGTACCTGTTTCGACAAATCCAAACCCTGCTTTCAGCATNGGGCTGANAACTTCNGCNTTCTTGTCAAAGCCTGCNGCTAAGCCTATTGGGTTTTCAAAGGAGAGGCCGGCAACTTNGATTGCGAGGGACTTTTGATCTGNATAAGGATCNGAGGGNCCAAAACCCAGTTTTAANGCGAGAAGNGTAAGNTGGTGAGCACGTTCCGGATTTATNTGGCGCAGAAATGGCATAATTNTGGATGGCATATCCATTTTNAATCACTCCAAATTAGGNAATANGTGCAAGCCGTCTNTTCCNAAACANAGTGGTGCAACCCATTCAACANCCGATGGATCTANATGNGCATANAGATGNGGAAATAANTTTCCTCCGCGAGTNNTCTCCCACTTTAACGCNGTGCCCANTTTGNAGTCAAAAACCGCAATCAACAGAAGATCTGCCATGCCCNGGTAATGNAATNCTGCACTTANCTTNATCTCNTCNGCAATAGAAAAGTGAATGNATCCTTCTTTGTCGAANGTGTCTCCNCCTTTGTAGAAGCCTAAACCTTGTGCAGCCCGCCAATCAGGCTCATGAGCGATGTGATAAATGATTGTCATNGGAATACGAGTAAAATAATTCTTCCCAAAAGCCTAGGCCACATCTCTTCTTCGATGTAAAATTACACGACCAACCTACAATTATTTACCGAAAGCAATACAGAGAAATAGATGGTTAGTGCGTTTGATTTACCTTTAGAAATACTTATCCCTAAAATAACAAATGATTCCTCTGTAAGTGATAGAGTGATTGAAACTGCAATCTCACGGTATCGAGAACATGAAGAAACTTTGTGTGCTTACCGTCATTGGTCGCCAGCGAGTAACGACAAACCAGGGATATTAAGTGGAATTCCGGTTTCAATTAAAGATCTGTTTGGTTTGAATGGCTTTGAAACATATGCNGGCACGCCCCGTCCGCTACCTAAGAAATGGTGTTTCGAAGGGNAAGTGGTTCATAGTTTGAGGAATGCTGGTGCCGTGTTTATGGGCAAAACACACATGGTTGAATTTGCCTTCGGTGGTTTGGGTACAAATCCTCATTGGCCAACACCCGTGAATCCATGGAGNATTGATGAACCTCATGTATCAGGTGGTTCNAGCTCTGGCTCGGGTGTCAGCATACAAGAAGGTTCTGCGNTAGCCGCGTTAGGAAGNGACACTGCNGGGTCNGTACGAGTGCCAGCTAGTTTCACNGGAACTGTTGGAGTAAAGACTACAAAAAATCGTTGGTCNACNAACGGTCTAGTTCCACTCAGTCATTCTNTAGATACCCCTGGAATAATTACCCGATCAGTTTCTGATGCAGTGGTGATGTTTTCGGTCATTGACCCGGAGACTAATATCCCATTTGATCAATTTTTGATGAACTTGCGCTCGCAAGANGTATTGGGATTGAAGNTGGGAATATGCAGTTGGTTTTTTGATGGTTGTGATACGAACATAGGAGAAGTAGCGCTTAGAGCGACGNGCGCCATCGAAAAGAGAGGAGCAAGTGCATCAGAAGTAAGTCCTCGTGCGATTTCTGAGGCAGGAGAGATCTTCTCTCGGGGCGGACTTGCTGCATCAGAGTTCACGGAGCTAATCAACACGGAATTCCCTGACTGGAAAGATACGTTGGACCCAAACGTAAAGTCTCGGTTTGAGAAGATGGCGAATATCTCNGCCTCCGATTACGATGANCGGTTGCAACGATNGACGCTACTTGCAANAGAGATTGATCAGACCCTNGNNGATGTTGATGTTTTGGTCGGGCCCACAGTTCCAATAAGTCCACCAACAATCCTTGAGGTTACAGAGCCACAANTATATCGNCAATTGAACATGAGGGCGCTTCGCAACACTTCTATNGTGAACTTGTTAGATTTGTGTGCGATCACAATTCCTGTAGGATTAGANGCTAAAGGATTCCCNGTAGGACTTCAATTNATCGGTCGTAAAGGAGAAGACGAAAAGCTCCTTACAGTAGCGTTAGCAGCTGAACGTACACTTGGATCNGCTAGTGAGCTAATGGGGAAAGCGCCGTTGGTCATAGATTAGTTTATTCNTTAGGTTTCATCTGTCTCAGCTAAAACGTTGCGAATTAGAGACACTGTCTCTGAAACTCCGTANAGCGCTATNAAAGAACCCATGCGTGGTCCCTCCTCTTGTCCGAAAAGCACCTCGTAGCAAGCTTTAAACCAATACCGCAGATTTTCGAAACCGCTTTCTTTACCCGCTTGGAACACTTTNTTCTGCAGGTCTTTTGCAGATGTATCTGGGCCGACGCTCTCTAGCATCTTTGCCAGGTTATGTAAGGCNGCGCGTTCTTGCTCTGAAGGGCTCCGAAATTTCTTGGCAGGTTTGACAAAATCTTTGTAGTAGCGGATTGAATATTCCACTANCGCATTTAATGTGGGATTCNTCTCTGGGGTCGCGTTTGGCGCATAACGAGNAATGAAACCCCATAAAACAGCNTTGTCTTCTGTATTACACACACTCGCCAAGTTTAANAGAATCGTGAAGGTTAAGGGGGAGTCATTTTCTGGAGGAGTACCNCCATGGATATGCCATGCAGGGTTTTCAATTTGNTGGCTTGGTGTTTCTGAGGAAAATTTATTAAGAAAATTTAAATANTNGTCTACATTGCGNGGNATNATATCGAAATGAAGTCGCTTTGCGGATTTGGGCTTTTGATACATGAATAGAGAGAGAGACTCCTGAGGAGCGTAGTTCAGCCATTCGTCAATCGTCAGGCCGTTNCCACGTGATTTTGAGATTTTTTCTCCATGCTCNTCAAGAAATAGTTCATAAGTAAGGTTTTGGGGAGGTTTGCCGCCCAACTCTCTAGTGATATAGCCTGATTGCTGAACCGAGTTTAATAAGTCTTTGCCTGACATTTCATAGTCAACTTCAAATGCANACCANCTCATTGCCCAGTCTGGTTTCCATTGCAGCTTGCANTTNCCACCCGTGACCTCAGTTTCAATCTTTTNCCCATCAGCTCGAAGNTATATAATTGTGTTTGCACTNGGGTTTGTCTCGAGAANAGGGACTTGCAGCACGTGATNGGTTTCCGGGCAAATTGGCANAAATGGGCTGTAAGTTTTTCTACGTTCCTCTCNNAGCGTTGGCAGCATTATACTCATCACCTTGTCATAGACCTCCAGCATGCGGCATAGNGCGGCATCAAACTCCCCCGTGCAGTAACTCTTGGTTGCACTCTTGAATTCGTAGTCAAANCCAAAATGATCAAGAAACTCCCGTAGTTTATTATTATTATGGTGGGCAAAACTCTCGTGCGTGCCGAATGGGTCTGGAACTTTTGTTAGCGATTTATGTAGGTGTGCTCNTAGCATTTCCTTGTTTGGCAGATTTTCGGGCACCTTACGAAATCCNTCCATATCATCTGAGAAGGCAATNAGTTTCGTTGGAATGTCTGAAATTTGTTGAAAAGCTTGACGTACCATTGCCGTGCGCTGCACTTCTCCAAATGTACCAATGTGTGGTAAGCCAGANGGNCCGTAGCCAGTTTCGAAAAGGACATAGCCCTTTTCAGGCGTTTTTTTCTTAATACGCTTTAGGAGACGGCGTGCCTCGTCGAAAGGCCATGCCTTGGCCTTTTCTGAAATTTNTTTATCAATANTCATGTTTTACTCCACTAATTACNGGACAGTATGAAGGAGACGCGCTGGCGTCAATGTGGATTCGNTTTTCAAATATCAATGGATTTTNGCTATAATAANAGTAATGGTTACGAATAAANCTTTCCGACTAGAAGAAGCACCAATTCTTGTTGCTGGAGTNGCCTCCGCAGTGTGGCTGACAAAGGACGGNGANATTCAGGAACTNTCTCTGGANCATGTAAGATCGCGAATCATTCAGGGTACACGACCAATCTTGTGTCATATGCCTGTTGTGGCAGGTCGGTTANANCTCAATCTGTTNGAAGCATTCGATGTTCTNGAATTNTTCGCNTTCGTTTTGCCGGCTACATTTACGATACCGACCCCATCCGGNCTGGCCAGNACACTGAAACTACCTTTGCCTAAATCGNTACCGGAAGAGGCCTCTACTTTGCGAAGGGTTACTCTNAATTTNTTGAGGCAATTCTCCGAGTTGCCTAATTCCAACATGTCCGAACTAATTGGCACAATGGCCATGGGTGGTTGGTCTTGGGGGGAGNCACTGTTTGCAACGTTGAAAGTTGAAAACNAAAANAACAAAAAAATNTCAGGNGCAGGACTNAGAATTTGGACACAGCTTCCCGANTGGNCGGAATATGCNCCAACGGTTCCTCCTGGTGATAAAGGTGTTGATCCTGTTGAGGCGCGCGAGCGATTAAGGCACTTGGTAGGAGTTGATTCAGAGGATCGCCCGAGCCAAGCTGANTATGCTTCNGCNACATCTGCTGCGTTTCAACCCANNGAAAACGGGGGTGCTCCNAATATGATATTGGCAGAGGCTGGAACTGGTGTTGGAAAAACCCTTGGTTATTTGGCGCCGGCCAGTCTCTGGGCTGAAAAAAATGAATNCCCTGTTTGGATCTCTACNTANACTCGTAATCTCCAACATCANATTGATCAAGAGCTGAGNAAGCTCTTTCCCAACAGCTCGGAAAGAGCGCGGCAAGTTGTCGTTCGTAAGGGGCGAGAAAACTATCTTTGTNTATTAAACTTTGAGGATTCAGTNAAGCAAGTAACCATTCGTAAAAGAGATGCAATCGGCCTCGGGTTATTAGCGCGGTGGGCTCTGGCNAGCCGAGATGGGAGTATGACCGGTGGAGACTTTCCCGCTTGGCTCATAGACCTTGTAGGACGCCAGCATACTCTCGACCTTGCCGACCGTCGGGGTGAGTGTGTATTCGGAAGTTGCACNCATTATGGNAAATGTTTCATTGAGAAAAATATTCGGGAAGCTCGTCGGNCAACTTTGGTAATCGCNAACCATGCGCTNNTGATGGCCAATGCNACCCGTGGTCGTNTCTCTGGTGCTNGNTCNCCAACGCGGATNGTCTTTGATGAAGGGCATCATATTTTCGATGCAGCTGACAGTGCGTTTTCCGTCTATTTAAGCGGTCGCGAAACAGCCGAGCTCCGTCGATGGCTTCGGGGTGCTGAAGTGGCAAAACGCAGCCGTGCGCGGGGTCTAANGTTACGCATCGAGGGGCTGATAGCGGATGATGATAATTTGGTGGTNTGTCTTGAAAAGGTATTGAAAGCCGCGCGATCTCTGCCGGGNGAGGGGTGGCATCAACGGTGTGTCGATGCGCGCCCGGTTGGCCCTGCCGAAGCATTTTTATGTCAAATACGATCTTATGTTTACAGTCGTAGCCANGATTCNAAAAGTCCGTATAGTCTCGAATGCGACACAATAGAGTTNTCAGACGATTTCCTTGAAGCGGCGTCAAAGCTTGAGGGCGAGCTTTATCTCNTANAGAGGCCACTNAGAGAACTTCGACGAAGTCTCGAGTCAAAGCTNGATGATCAAGCAAGTGAGNTNGACACAAAAAGTCGNAATCGAATAGAAGGANTGGTGCAATCGATCCTNAACCGCGGCGAACAGCCTNTATCCGCGTGGCGTGATATGCTCNCGTCCCTCAACTNTGNGCNGGAAAATATTAACGAGGGATTTGCCGATTGGCTCAGTGTTGAACGANTCGATGGGCGTGATTTTGATGTTGGTATGCACCGCCATTGGATTGACCCAACAATACCTTTCGCCGAAAAAGTTGTGGGGCCAGCACACGGAGTCTTGGTAACCTCTGCAACTCTGCGCGATGGCACAGGCAACGCNGANTTTGACTGGCAAACTGCGGAGATGCGNACCGGTGCGTGCCATAATCTCAAAACGGCAATCAGAGCAGANGTTCCCTCCCCATTTGATTATGGTGCATTAACTCGAGTTTTTATTATTAAAGATGTTCGTAAGGATAAGCTTGATCAGGTGGCGGCAGCTTATCGAGAGCTATTCCTTGCCGCAGGGGGGGGAGGGCTTGGCTTATTCACAGCTATTAGCCGGCTGCGAGCAGTTTATAAACGCATTATAGGAGCACTCGACGCTGAAGGTCTAGCTTTGTATTCTCAGCATGTAGATCGGTCGAACCTTCCCACATTAGTGGATATTTTCCGTGCAGAAACAAATTCATGTTTGCTTGGTACTGATGCGGTGCGNGACGGTGTGGATGTGCCNGGAGAGAGCCTNCGGATGATTGTNTTTGATNGGGTGCCTTGGCCACGNCCCACAATACTNCATCGCGCTCGGCGAAGCTTTTTCGGGAAGAAACAATACGACGATATGATTACACGATTACGTTTGAAGCAAGCCTACGGCCGTTTGGTGCGNAGGGCTGACGATCGTGGNGTATTTGTCATGCTTGACCCGATNACGCCGTCTCGGTTGTTAGGAGCATTTCCAGCCGACGTTGANGTGCANCCNGTTGGATTAGCGGAAGCAGTGGNTGAAACACGAAAGTTTTTTAATAATNATANAACACNTTCGGCNCAGGCTTGACGCNCAAATNAGGCAGCCGGAACTCTCCGACGCGGACGTTCTCCCAANAGCATCNTAAGAGCGTCGGCAAATTCACCNGTCCTTTCGCCGAGTCCAGTGAAGAACCCAAGGTCTGTTGCAAGCATTTTTGGAATGACCTCATGTAACAAAATTTTTCCTCGCTTCGTGAGGGTTAATTGGATCGCGCGTCCATCTTTCTCATGTTTGACGCGTTTTAGAAGCTTGCGTTTTTCCAACGACCGAACAACTTGTGATGTCATCATAGCATCAGCTCCACAATGATGGGCTAATTCGGATTGCTTAATTGAGTAAGAATCTGACGACATCTCCTCCAACCCCGCTAAAAGTAGGAGTTGAACCGGAGTTATGTTGTGGGCAGCTAAAACAGATTTTTGTTTTTTTTGCCACTTGTTGACCACTCGCCAGATTAAAAATCCGATATTTTGGGCTGCCATACTTTTATGACTTGATGCAGGCAAATGTTCCATTCTATCAGTTTATAAGTGCGCATGGCTTTTGGCTAGCACCAAATGTGGTCTTTTTATTCTGTTGGTAATTAAAAAGGTACACGGTCCTTCTCTTGTGAGGCGCTAGAATTTTTTTCAGAGTTCTCTTGGAACTTGGCATTTTAAAAAAGTTATTAGAGGCAGTTGGCAAGAGTATTTTTGAATGCCATATCTTGAGTATAGATCGTGCTCCGGCATAGAAACTAGGTGTCGAGATGTTGAATAGTTTTCTGCGTCAAAGAAGTGTTTACGTAATGTTTAATAACGTGTTTTCTTGCGAACTGACTTGGATATTTTCAAGACATTCATTTATGGAGCGGAGTTAATGGATACAGCCGTAAAACCGATAGCTTTTTGGCTTTACGTCTGCGCAGCAATGGTGGTCGCCATGATGTTGATAGGTGCTGCTACGCGGTTAACAGAATCTGGGCTTTCAATGGTAGAATGGCGCCCGCTTTTTGGATGGTTACCCCCAATGACTGAGGCAGAATGGAACCGTATTTTTGAGCTTTACCGGCAAACTTCTGAATATCGTATCCAGCACTATGGGATGGAGCTGCCAGCCTTTAAAACCATTTTTTGGTGGGAATACATACATAGAGTTTGGGGCCGACTGATTGGCTTAGTATTCGTCTTGCCCCTTTTGTGGTTCGTAGCGAAACGCCGGCTTCCACGGCACCTCACCCCGCACCTAATCTTGCTTCTTTTTCTCGGCAGCATGCAAGGATTTGTTGGTTGGTGGATGGTGAAAAGTGGTTTCGTCGACCGGGAAGATGTAAGTCAGTACCGACTTGTAGCTCATTTGTCTGTGGCCTTATTAATTTTGGCCTACCTTCTTTGGTTAGCTGTGGGGCTTAATTTTAATAGAGGGCAGCAAGAGAAGCTCAGTAGGAAATGGCCGGTATGGGTAATTTTCATCATTTTTTTCTTAACCATAATATCCGGCGGTTTTGTCGCTGGACTTAATGCAGGGGTCATATATTCCGATTGGCCATCCATGGGCGGTACGTTTATGCCGTCAGATTACAACACATCAAATTTTTGGTGGATTAACGCACTTGAGAACCCGGCTGCCGCCCAATTTCACCATCGTTTATTAGCGTATTGCAGTGTCGCCGCTGCATTGTGGTTTTGTTGGATTATTCATCGACAAGAAATCGATCCAAAATGGTTGATATTAGCTAAAGTTGTTGCAGCGGTCGCTGTTCTCCAACTCATTATTGGGATTGCGACCCTGCTGTCTGTAGTGCCAACTGGATTAGGTGTTATTCACCAGTTAGGCGCCATAACACTATTTTGCCTTGCCGTTCTGAGCCTGCGATTAGCTTATCTGTAATCTCTAACAACTAAACTTATTGTCCAACCAAAGCACCATAATAACTGTTGTGTTTGAGGACAGCACTGCTGTGCTAAAAGCATGAAAAATTCGGGAAGCCGTTTCACTCTTCATTTTTTTGCTAGGTAGGCAGTATTAAATTCGATGTGGGTCGGTGCGAATGATTTAGCAGTATACAATAAAAAAATTATTCGTGTGGAACCAGTCTGTGATTTACGTATTTGGGCCAAATATGTCACCTACAAAAGATTCGGTTTACACTTGTCCAAGCCGTTTGTTTATTGGAATCAGATGTTTGATTTTTTTGACTGATTGCCAAGCGCTATCGTGCAACCGGCAGGCTGATGCTGTCGATGTCATTGTCTCGTTTCGAACAGTGATCTGTGTTTGGAGATGACGACAGGTTCGGCCTTGCTTATCTACGAATTCTTGAGTCGGCACGAAACTCCCGTGATTGCCCGTCTCGTTGTCACGCCAGATTATTGTCTCTCCTATGTTTGAATTCTCTAAGCTTCGATAAGCTGCATCATTCAAAGCTTGTTTTTCCTCTGGTAGTAACTCCTGAGCCAAGTAGTAGCCTGCGGCTGCTCCCGCTGAACCGAGTAAAAACATAGCAAGTGCCCCGCCGGTGCCCACCCCGTAGAGTTCGGCCGCGAGTAATGCTCCGGCACCTGAGCCAACAATCGTAGCCCCGGCGATTTTGTTATCGCGATCGGTGAGAACTTGGCAGCCGGAAATGGATAGTGCAATCGTGCCGGCGAAGATGATGGACTTTATTAGTTTCACATCGGAGCTCCAAACTGGAAAGAATTCAAGTTTTAGAATGCAGAAGTCGTGCCATTCGTCTTTGATTCCTATATTTTTGACTATTTTGAATCATTCAAGCGAAAATTTCTCGGTTTGGAATAGTTTTTTTTTTGCCATCAATAGTAATGGTAAATGTGCAGAAATATTGGTATTCGATTGCAAGAATTTCTATGAGTATGAAAGTGCACGAGGAGTTGTAGGCTGCAGACTTCATTAATAATCTTCGAGGCTCGCAACTTAGAGAACCTCCGGTCCTTTAATGGGTGATTTAGTGCCAGAAAAATCCCACAAATTTCAATTTGATAAATCTACCCGCGAACTAGCAGAAAGATTGATCAAAAATTATTTAAGTGCCCACATNGGGAANATTACATTAGCAGTATCTCTTATGTTGGTTGTGGCTATTGCAACAGGTGTGCAGGTTAAAATGCTTGAACCCGCNATCAACGAGGTTTTGGGNAAAGGAAATAGAGANCTCGCAATGGTTCTTCCAGTCTTATTNTTCGCTATATCAGTGGTTAAAGGGTTTGCTAGTTATGGGCAGACTATTTTGATGCAAAAGACTGGCCTTAGGGTNGTCGTGGCCNTGCAAAACCAAATGTTNCATCGGATCGTTGATGCTGATCTAGCTTTTATTNACAAAGGGGCTACTGGTAAATTAATCTCGCGCTTTACTATTGATTTACTTTTCCTTCGAGATGCTGTGACTAAAGCTTTTACTGGNATAGGGCGCGATCTNATAAAAGTACTAGTTTTAGTAGCNGTGATGATACATACCAACTGGCAACTNGCACTGATGGTGATATTTGTGTTTCCAGCNAGCATCTGGCCGATTGTTTATATTGGCAAGAGAATGCGGAGTATTGCTGATCAGACCCAGCAACGACTTGGAGGTATCACCAGTTTTCTTGACGAGGTTTTTAAGGGCATGCGTCAGGTCAAAGCCGATGGAATGGAGGNTTTTGAGCGTCGTAGGGCGGCAGAGGAATTTGAGACGGTTTTTGCNCTTCATTACAAGGCNGGNAAAACGAGATCNCGAACCTACCCGATTATGGAGATTATGATCGGTATAGCCGGCTCAGGCATTCTTGGATACGCTGGTTANAGAGTCATTNCCGGGGATAATNACNTTGTTATGGATATAAATGCTGGCCAGTTTGTAACTTTTTTTCTTGCTATGGTGGTTGCCTATCAGCCGGTAAGGGGGCTTGCAAACCTGAATGCAAGTCTTCAGCAAGGAATGGCGGCGGCTGAGCGTGTTTTTTCTATGATTGACTATAAACCGAAAATAGTCAGCAGGCCTGACGCCATTGCTCTCGAAGTAAAAAAAGGTGAGGTGTGTTTCAAAAACATAAGCTTTGCATATGAAGAAGGTAAACAAGCTCTGTCTTCTATTAATTTATTAGCACCCTCGGGGCAAACTGTAGCTTTGGTTGGCCCTTCTGGAGCGGGCAAGTCAACCATTCTCAATTTGATTCCGCGATTTTATGATGCAGATCATGGGCAAATAAATATTGATGGTGTCAATGTGTGCGACGCAACTCTCGACTCGTTGAGGGCACAAATATCTCTTGTCAGTCAGGAGGTTATTCTTTTCAATGATACGGTACGCGCTAATATTGCCTATGGTTGTCCAGGTGCAAAAGAATCTGAAATAATTGAAGCGGCAAAAGCGGCTGCTGCGCATGAGTTTATATCGGAGCTTGCTGACGGGTACAATACAGAGGTCGGTGAGCGGGGAGTGAAGCTCTCCGGCGGGCAACGACAACGCATTTCAATTGCCCGAGCAATGCTACGTAATACACCAATACTGCTGCTGGATGAAGCTACTTCAGCCCTTGACTCAGCCTCCGAACGAAAGGTGCAACAGGCACTTGGGCGTTTAATTGATGGTCGAACCACGCTTGTCATAGCGCATCGTTTGTCCACAGTGACCAATGCAGATTTAATCTATGTCCTCAATGAAGGCAGGATTGTCGAACAAGGAACGCATTCGTCCTTACTTGCGGAAGACGGTCTTTACGCTCAATTGTGCCGCATTCAGTTTGAAGATAACACCGCATTGGGAGGTGATAGNGCTACAAGCCAGCAAAANACCTCAACTAGTGCCAACAAGGCTTAAGATGAGATTGATTAAATCAGTCACGCGGTTGTCTTTGGTACAGGGCATTATATGCTGGTTAATGTTTGCATACATGCGACTGCTAGCATGGACCGGGCGGTGGCAGATTATCGGTCAAGAAGTCCCTGAGTATTGGGTGGAGAAGGGTAAGCCTTTCATCGTGGCCTTTTGGCATGGTCGATTATTAATGATGTTCCTAGCATGGCGATATCCCGACAGGATCCATATTCTGATATCAGGACATCGTGATGGTCGCCTTATTAGTCGAACAATTGGTCACTTTGGTACCAGAACCGTAGTGGGATCGCGTCGGCACGGTGGGACGAGCGCTGCATTAGGGATTGCGCGGCTACTGAAGAAAGGGAAGGTTGTAGGTGTAACTCCGGATGGACCCAGTGGACCGCGGATGCGTGTAAAAGAGGGGGTTATAACTTTAGCTCATATGTGCGGTGTGCCTATTATCCCTCTCACTTATGCTTGCAGGCCGCGTAAAGTTTTTGAAAGTTGGGACAGATTCAACTTACCCCTTCCATTTTGTCGTGGTGTTTTGATGTGGGGCGCACCAATGGAAATACCCGGCGATGCAGACGCTGGATTAAAAGAATGTTTGCGCCTCGAACTTGAGAACAAGCTTCAAGAAATTACAGACTTGGCAGATGGAATGTTGGGCAACCCGAGAACATCGCCAGGTGATGCAAATGAGGTTGAATTTTCACGGAAAACTGATAGGGCAGTATGAGAACTCTTGCTATTTACCGTGTCATGACATTGTTGGCAACGCCGCTTGCTTGTATGTTGCTTAAGCTTCGTTGTGCAAAAGGTAAAGAAGACCTCCTCCGTCTTAAAGAGCGCAAAGGGATTGCTCCGTTTTCGAGGCCTCCCGGCCCTCTCGCCTGGTTGCATGCTGCCAGCGTTGGAGAAGCCCAGTCTGCTTTGGTGCTAATTAACCGTTTACTGGAAGGATATTCCGGCCTGCAAATTCTTGTAACTACTGGAACAGTCACATCCGCAGGTTACCTTGAGGAACGATTACCTTCAGGAGCTTTCCATCAATATTTACCCCTCGACTGTCCGCATTGGGTAAGCCGTTTCCTTGCTCACTGGACCCCCGACATTGCATTTTGGATAGAGTCCGAGTTTTGGCCCAACTTGATCACTGAAACTGTGCAGCGTAATATACCAGCGGTCTTAGTAAATGCCCGGATGTCTGCAAGCGCATTTCGTGCTTGGCAGCGATTGGGGGGTATTGCTTTTCGCTTAGTTTCAGGGTTTGAAATTTGTTTGGCCCAAAATGAGCAACAAGCTGAGCGGCTTCGCAAGCTGGGCGCGGACAATGTTCATTCTCTTGGGAATCTAAAGTATTCGGCCGAACCTCTGGGGTTCGACGCCGCTCGATTGGAATCTCTACAGAATGATATCGGTGGGCGTTCTGTATTGGTGGCTGCAAGTACTCACGCTGGTGAAGAGGTGATAGTATCAAATGCACACACCGCATTGCTTTCCAAGGTCCCGGACTTGTTGACCATAATAGTCCCGCGCCATCCGGGAAGGGCACTCAAAATTGAAACTGAATTAGCACGTCGTGGCCATCAGTGTGTTCGGCGGTCAACTGGAGAAAAGATCACAACTGATACAACGATTTATATTGCTGATACTCTCGGCGAACTCGGTCTTTTTTATCGGCTCGCTAGAATAGCTTTTATTGGGGGAAGTATGGCGCGTCATGGCGGCCATAATCCACTTGAGGCGGCTCAGCTCGGCTGCGCCATTGTACAAGGGCCCGATATGGTTAACTTTCAAGGCGTAGCTGACGCATTACTGGCTGACGGGGGTGCAGTAACAGTGCACGACGCGAAGGATTTGGCCTCAGTTGTAGGACAAATGTTCGAAGATCGCGAACTTTGGTTAGAGAGGACTAAGGCGGCAGAGATGGTTGCAAAGGGCAACAGTGACGTGATTGATCGAGTTTGTGATGTAATCAAACCAATAGTCATGTCAGCGCTTAGGAATGAAATTGATGCAGATGCCTAATTTTTGGAATGAAAAAGGTATTTTATCAAGCTGTCTGATTCCCGCCGGTTGGATTGTTACCTTGATAGGCAGGCATCGTCAGCAGATGGGGCGGTCGGAACCTGTCCCGGTACCCCTAATATGTGTCGGAAATCTTACAGTTGGTGGGGCAGGAAAGACCCCNGTCGCGCTTGATATNGGTTCNCGTCTCCAGGCGAGGGGTGTGCGCAGTCATTTTCTGACNCGCGGTTATAAGGGCCAATTAAAGGGCCCCGTAATGGTAGATATGAAGTTGCATACCTATGAGGACGTTGGTGATGAANCACTGCTTCTCGCCAGGCGCTCACCTTGTTTTGTATCNACTGATCGACCGGCTGGCGCTCGNGCTGCTGCTGCTAANGGAGCGCAGGTAGTTGTTATGGATGATGGTTTCCAAAATCCAAGCATACAGAAAGCGCTCTCACTAGTNGTTGTTGATGGAGGNTACGGATTTGGAAATTGCAGAGTAATACCGGCAGGTCCTTTGCGCGAACCANTCAAAGATGGTCTCATGAGAGCAGATGCTATCATATTGATTGGGCCACCGTTTTTAGAAATAGACACAGAAAAACCTATTTTGCGGGCCAAAATGCAGCCTGTTTGTGGAGATGAAATTNTAGGTAAAAGNGTTATTGCTTTTGCNGGAATNNGTAGACCAGAAAAATTTTTCGAANGNCTCCGCAANCTGGGAGCCGAGGTNATANCGACNCATTCTTTTCCTGANCACCACCCCTACAGCATTCACGAAATAGAAACAATATTAGCCAAAAAGAAACGCGATGAAGATCTCATTGTTACAACAGAGAAAGACATGGTTCGGCTACCACTCACTANGTTGAAATCNATCATCACACTCCCTGTAGAAATAAAATGGGAGAATGAAGANTTGATTGANGCACTGCTTGGTAAAGTCGCTTAGTTTCTAGTCCTAGAGCCAGGATGCATCAANAGCTCGGGGTCCAGCCGTCGTTTGAATAGGTTAATACGCCAATCTAAATGTGGCCCGGTAGCCCTGCCGCTGGCTCCTATNNTACCAATTACGTCGCCCCGNGTNATACGTTGGCCCTTNTTNACGGCTATGGACTTNAGGTGTAACAATGCGGACGTAACNCCGTGGCCATGGTCTATTATCACAGTGCCGCCNGACAAATACATATCGTTGTGTACCATTCGNATTATACCCGAGTTGGGGCTTACAACCTTTGTGCCTGTCGGTGCAGCTATATCAATGCCGTANTGNGGTCTTTTNGGTAAACCGTTAAGAACTCGTTGACTACCATATANACCACTTATTCTTCCTTTAGCGGGCCACACCCAATTTTGAAGGAAATGGGTAGCTGGCGTATCTATCTCNCGCGCCTTNGATACTAGCTCAGCCTCAAATTTTATCCTAGCTAGNACTTTCCNNGGAGGCGACACCTTAGCAGAGGGTAAGCCTGTTATCTTTTCTNTTTTATATTTCCGTTNGGCTATTGATAAAGTCCTGTGAAGGACTTGACCATTNATATATANAAGTTTGAGGCGTGCGATTGGCTTTGCATCGCGATTGAATCCTATGACAAAAATCCCTNTTGGTGAGACACGTATTTTTCTTTCATTGAAGGTAACTATCGTCTCNGCTGTGGTNTCACCGATTACAAGACCACCCTGGGTAAAGTGGCCATTGAGTGTGAGAGCCTCCGCCGCACAAGAGAAAAATAAGATGGGGCATACCCAACTGATAATACGGTTCAAAGCNGCTCTCCTTGGTGCCNGTNGGGATTAGATGCGACACTGGGCCNTTCCCCTTTTTTCTGGAGGNCATCNTTGATAACTGCATTTTTTTTNCCNTCGGTGAACTCCACAACGACCTGAGTCNCNGCAGTGGCTGCAGCGGCTGAAGTTATTGGGCTCCCATTNGTGTCCCATATCACTGTATAGCCGCGATCAATGATGCGCTTGAAGGAAACACTCTCCAGAAGCTCGCTGAATGCTTTAAGCTGTTGAACCCGTCGCTGTATTAAGTGATNTCCTGCACGGCGCAGTGTTTCAGTTTCTCGCGANAACCTTNTCGCGTTATTATTAATGATTTGNTGCGGCGGCTTATTATNGCGACCTAATNNCGATAAAGACGCCTCNAGTGCTTTTAGAAGTCGGNGGCTCCCTTGTTCAAGGCGCTCTATGGCGATATCTAGCCTTTGATTATGGCCTGCTAGTAACATTTTCAGGTCTGGAAGACCGCGGCAGATCCCTTCAAGCCGGATACGATTTTCGTCAGTCTTTCGAACCATCGCCGAGAGATGGCGACGGCCTAAACTCATGACCGCNACTTTNAGNTCGTTCCGTACAGGTACGGCTATCTCCGCTGCTGCAGTTGGCGTCGGCGCCCGTTGATCTGCGGCATAATCCATAAGCGTCGTATCAGTTTCGTGACCTACTGCAGAAATCAGCGGTATCCTTGAATCTGAAACTGCTCGAACTACNATTTCTTCGTTGAAGGGCCACATGTCTTCAAGGCTGCCCCCNCCNCGTGCTACAATCAATAGATCTANAGATGGAAGCTGGTTGTCGCGATTAAAAGCATTGAAACCATNAATTGCATCAGNTATTTGNTGNGCGGCCTTTTCTCCCTGNACTAGTACTGGCCAAAGCAGAATGTCGNGCGGGAATCGATCATCTACCCTATGCAANATATCTCGGATAACNGCTCCTGTCGGAGANGTAACTATGCCAATCCGCGTNGGTAAAAAAGGCAAGGGTTGCTTTTTTTCTTTATCAAANAANCCTTCTTCAGCCAGCTTTTTTCNNCGGTTTTCTAGCAGCTTGAGNAGGGCNCCNTCGCCTGCAATCTCNATTTGCTCTANGACTATTTGATATTTTGACTGCTGAGCGTAGGTAGTAATTTTTCCTGTAGCTATCACTTCGAGCCCGTCTTCAGGTTTAGCATTTAGGCGANTAACTACACCGCGCCAACAGACNCCACTTATCACAGCGTTGTCATCTTTCAAAGTCATGTACATGTGACCAGAGGCTGCACGTTTGAAACCTGATATTTCTCCTCGCACACGCACATACCCGTACGAACTCTCGACNGTGCGTTTGAGTGCCGCAGAAAGTTCCGAGACCGAATATTCCGCTTTGTTTGAAACAATGTTATCGTTCATAGCTAATATCGGGAAAAGTAATCCATGGTTACCTTCTATATGATATGTAGAATGCAGTTANTTTGCAAAGGCAGAACATTAAAATGAAGCTTTTAGTTGTAGGTTCAGGAGGGCGTGAACATTCACTGTGTTGGGCGCTGTCGGGCTCGCCGTTAAGTGAANTGATATATTGTGCTCCTGGTAACGCTGGGATAGCAGAAGTNGCTGAATGTGTTGATATAAGTCAAGATGACATTGACTCATTGGTCAATTTCACGAAGACAAATCATATTGACTTCGTCATAGTTGGNCCGGAAGCGCCCCTGGTAAANGGATTGGTAGACCGCCTAAACAATNTTGGNGTACGATGTTTTGGACCAACGNGGTCTGCAGCTCAGTTAGAAGGNTCGAAGAGTTTTACAAAATTGCTTTGCGAGAAGTACAGCATTCCAACAGGGTCTTATCGTCACTTTAGCCAAATCGAAGATGCTCGTTCGTATATCAACGAGAAGGGCGCACCAATAGTTGTCAAAGCTGANGGNTTAGCGGCCGGCAAGGGCGTGACNGTAGCTATGAATGTTGAAGAAGCACTAGCTGCAGCAGAAGATGCTCTTGTTGGGGACCGTTTCGGAAATGCNGGAGCATCCATTGTAGTTGAAGAATATCTTTCCGGAGAAGAAGTCAGTATTTTCGCTCTGTGCGACGGGGATAACGCCTTGATGCTCGCTTCTGCCCAAGATCATAAGGCCGTTGGAGATGGAGACACTGGCCCTAACACCGGCGGGATGGGAGCATATAGCCCGGCACCTATTATGACAAAGGCACTTCAGGCAGAGATAGAGGATAAAATTATTTGCCGTACGGTCTCTGCCATGAGATCAGAGGGNATACCTTACACGGGTATTCTGTTTGCNGGGATAATGATCACTGAGAAAGGACCAAAACTTATTGAATTTAATGTTCGCTTTGGAGACCCAGAGTGCCAAGTGCTTATGATGCGTTTGAAGTCAGACTTGCTGCCAGCGCTTNTTGCGGCAGCTGATGGNGAGCTTAANGATTTTGATCTTCGCTGGCATCATCAAGTAGCGCTGACGGTTGTACTAGCTTCTAAGGGTTATCCCAATATGTTTAAGCAGCCAACAGAGATTGGCAATCTCGAAAGCATTTCAATGATGAAGGACGTTAAGTTGTTCCATGCCGGCACAGCCCTCGACTCAAGAGGAAAGCTACAGGCAGTCGGTGGTAGGGCCTTGAACGTTACTGCTGTTGGCAAAACCGTCACTGAAGCACAACAAAAGGCATATAAAGGGGCCAATGCTATTGATTGGCCTAATGGGTTTTATAGGCACGATATTGGATGGCGCGCAGTGGCACGTGAAACACAAAAAATGTAGATCACCGTTTATTCTGAAAAAATGTTGTTAGCAATTTATGTGACTCGATTTCCTGTATTCCCCCGTAAATTTCGGGCACATGGTGGCAGGTAGAACGTTCGAAAAATTTAATCCCATTTTCTACTGCACCACCCTTTAGATCCATAGCACCAAAATAAAGTCGTCGAAGGCGTGCATGTGAAATTGCGCCGGCGCACATCGTGCACGGTTCAAGTGTCACGTAAATATCGCAACCGTCTAACCGTTTTTGGCCTAATGCTACACAAGCCTGGCGAATCGCTAGAATTTCAGCGTGCGCGGTTGGGTCATGCAGCCGTTCGACACCATTGCCGGCCTTCGCGATGATTTTACCAGTAGTTCCGTCGACAATGACTGCCCCAACCGGCACCTCATCGCGAGACAATGCGCTTTCAGCCTCGCGAAGTGCAATCTTCATATTGAAAGAATAAGGTCTTTTCATTACCGGAATTTGACTTCATTACGAGTATGTGGTCAAGCAAGCTTATCCATTGCGTCTACGCAAATAACGCCATAGGCATATCGATACATGGAAAGAGAGAACAAAGAGAACGGCCAGCCTGCGCGTATCGCCAAAGTTATCGCTAGGGCTGGGTTGTGTTCGCGCCGGGAAGCTGAGCGCTG
Source organism: Rhodospirillaceae bacterium (assembly GCA_002718015.1). Classification (GTDB taxonomy): domain Bacteria; phylum Pseudomonadota; class Alphaproteobacteria; order UBA8366; family UBA8366; genus UBA8366. The sequence goes on along the minus strand of PBCW01000058.1, from coordinate 11,292 downwards.
GATCAAGGCTGGGCGTGTCTCGATTAACGGTGAAGTATGTAAAGACCCAGCAATCAATATTGACACTGTCGATGGGGTGAAAGTCGATGGTTTTGCGTTGCCTGTTAAAGAGCCCGTGCGCGTTTGGCGTTACCACAAGCCAGTTGGTTTGCTGACAACGGAAAGAGATCCGGAAAAACGGAAAACAATATTTGATTTTTTGCCATCTAGTTTGCCTAGGGTCATATCGGTTGGCCGGCTCGATTTGAATTCTGAAGGTTTGTTATTGCTTACGAATGATGGAGAATTATCGCGTCAATTTGAGTTACCTGCTACGGGTTGGGAAAGGCACTACCGCGTACGAGTATTTGGTCGACCACAGAAGGACTCATTGAGAGCGTTAGCGAATGGTATATCCGTGGCAGGAGTTCGTTATGCTCCCATAGAGGTAAAATTAGAGAATCAGTCTGGCGCAAATGGATGGCTCAGAATGACTTTAAGGGAAGGTAAAAATCGCGAGATCCGAAAGGTTTGCGAGTCCTTTGGATGGAGGGTTAATCGCTTAATCAGAATAAGTTATGGACCGTTTGAGTTAGGCAACTTGAAACGTGGCGAAATAGATGAAGTGCATTTTAGGAAGTTAGCAGAGTACGTTGGACCAAAAATTATTTCGTGTATGCCGAAAGTCGAGACCAACATCAGTCCAAACGATAAAAAAGGTAGGCGAATTTAATGCGCCTCGTGGCAGGGAAACATAAAGGAAGAGCTTTGGTTGCGCCTTCTGGCATCGGAGTGCGTCCCACTAGCGATAGAGTGCGGGAATCTTTGTTCAATATTCTTGCTCACGGTGGGTACCGTACCGGAAAGCAGTCGGTGATAGAAAATGCAAGCGTACTTGATGCCTTCGCCGGCAGTGGGGCCTTGGGTTTTGAGGCGCTGAGTAGGGGGGCTTCCAAATGTATCTTCATGGAAAAAGCTGAGACCGCTTTAGAAGCGATCAAAAAAAATTCTTTCGAATTGGGAGAATCCTCCCGTGTTCGTGTGCTGCGAACTGACGCGACTAACCCACCCTCTAACACGGAACCGGTAGATTTGCTATTTCTCGATCCTCCATATAAAGGGATGTTATTATTGTCGGCACTTACGGGTCTTTTGGCGGCAAATTGGGTTGGAGTGGACACAGTTTGTTGCGCAGAACTTGACGCATACGGTGAATATAGAATCCCATCCAAAATGGAGTTACTTCTGGAGCGTCAATATGGCCGAACTCGCATAATAATTCTGAAGGTTGCCTGCTAACGTCTCCCGAATAATTTCTCAATATCTGATAATTGGAGCTTTATATGAGTTGGGCGACCATGATTACACTGAGCCGAGTGAGGTGTAATTTCCATCTCCCGCAAAAGCGCATTCATCTCTGAAGCATTTAGAATGCGACCCGCACGAACGCTGCCATGGCAAGCCATTGTACTGCACACCTGTTCGAGTTTTTCCTTGAGTGTAAATGATTCGCCAAATTCACTAAGTTCATCGGCGAGATCCTTGACTAATTCTTTTATGTTCGTATGCCCTAATAGCTCTGGAACTTCACGTACGAGAACTGCGCCTTCGCCAAACGCTTCTAGTGTCAGACCAAACTCTGCCAACTCTGATGAACGATCCGTAAGAAGAGCAACTTCTGCTGAAGTGAGTTCGACAACCTCAGGAATTAAAAGGCCCTGCCGCGCCACGCCACTAACCGCCAAGTCTTTTTTTAATCTCTCATAAACTAATCTCTCGTGTGCCGCATGCTGATCGACTATCACAATTCCGTCATGTGTTTCAGCAACAACATAGGTTCTATGAAACTGAGCGCGCGCCGCGCCCAATGGGTAGTTTAAAGCCATGGATGATGTGTCNGGTTCTGGCNTTCTTGCGGCAGGATNTAAATCTCTTCTTTCTCCGAGATCCGTTTGAGAATNAAAAGTGTCTCTNTTAAGAGNCTGNGCNGATAATTTGCGATAATTGGGTTGGCTGCGGGCAGAAGNNNTTGGAGAGAGAAAAGTATCGACTGCTGCATAGNTATTGGAAGTAGANGCCTGATGTCCAGATTCTAAAAGTGCGCGCTTCAACGCTCCAACAATTAAACTGCGTACTGATTTTGGNTCCNGAAACCGAACCTCGGATTTTGCNGGGTGTACGTTTATGTCTACAAAGTGTGGGTTAATNTGAAGATATAANGCGACCAGNGGGTGACGGTTTCGGACCAGAAAATCTGCGTAGGATCCGCGCACTGCTCCAACTAAAAGTCGGTCAGTGACAGGCCGATTATTAACAAAGAGATACTGCATTGCTGCATTGGCACGGTTTAAGGTTGGCACCCCAGCGAAGCCAGTCACTTGCAGTCCAGTCTTTTGGGCATCAATTGATAGCGCATTTTCAGCAAATTCACNGCCCATCACTGCTTTCAGCCGCGCTAAGCGCATNCTTACTANATTACCCNTCTCAGCTACATATCGTAATCTAGGNCGACCATCGACCGTGAGACGGAAGCCCACNTCCGGGTGCGACATAGCAATGCGTTTAACAGCTTCGACAATTCGCTGAGACTCGGTTCTTTCAGTGCGAAGAAATTTTAAACGCGCGGGGGTCGCATAAAANAGATCACGTACGACCGCNGTCGTGCCGCATGAATGAGATGTAGGAGCNGGGCTTTTTACGACACCGCCNTCTATGTTGATCATCCAAGCCGTATCTTCNTGGCCAGTGCGGGATTGCAAAGAAAAGCGGCTTACAGCACCAATAGACGGCAGTGCTTCTCCACGGAACCCNAGCGTTGTGATTGCTTGTAANTTATTATTTGGAAGTTTCGAAGTTGCATGACGTTCTATCGCGAGTTCGAGGTCGTCACGGGTCATTCCAACACCATTGTCAACGACTGACAACATTGATTTTCCNCCGTCTCGAACAGTTATTTCGATATCACTTGCGCCTGCATCAATACTGTTTTCGACTAGTTCCTTTGCCGCAGAGGCGGGTCTCTCAATCACTTCACCGGCNGCGATGCGATTGATAGTTTGNTCAGGTAGGCGCTTNATTAACATTTGTCTGTGAAATTTTTAAGNTATTGTTTTGTTCGCGCTTTACCTTCCTCGACNGCAGGCTGGTCGAACGGATNAACCCCCAACAAGTCANCAGTAATAATCGTTTCCAGCATGAAATGCATCATTAAGGCACCTAATGCGGCCGNATTTAGTTCACCTGTGGNTATCGTTCGAACCGGACGGTGTGCAGCCATCAGTGCGTCTACAGTTCCACGCTGGCTGGCGTTAATTAAATCCCCCAGTGTCCTCTGTTCCAGCGCGCCNAGGCTAACGTCACCAGTTNCNGAAGGGTNAACCAAAATTCCAATATCCTCATAACCATGNATTATTGCAGAAAATAANTTGTCTGATGGNCCATCGAGATACAGTTGTAGTTGGCTATGCTGGTCAACTGTGCCTAAAAAGGGNACAGGGGTCGCGCCGTATCCGTCCTTGCCGATNCTCTCAGCCCANAGTTGCCTATACCATTGACCAAACCAAAATAATTTATCGCTGTATAACATCAGAATATCCGTAGCNAANGTTGCGTGCTTCGCAGCGGCTAACTTAAGTGCGGCGCCCTGNGCTGGTGCGCTGTTGNGACGTTTTTTTCGTNTATGAATNAGTGTGGTGGCGGCGCCNTTACGGAACGAACTAACGTCGATNCCAGCAATTAACGCTGGNAGAACTCCAACTAGNGAAAATGCTGAAAAACGGCCACCGATGTTCGGATCATGATTAAGAATATCGAAGTTTTTTTTGTTTCCTATTTCCCTCAAAGCACTGCTACGNTGTTGTGTGATGATCTTGACCCGGNCAGAAACTTCGCTTGGGGTCAAGCGCGTCTGAAACCATTGTAAAAACACGTTGAATTGGGCNAGGGTTTCTGAAGTATTACCAGACTTTGATATTACNAGAATACCAGTGGATGCGGGGTTTATAACAGCAAATAGTTCGGCAAATGTAGCAGGGTCAATATTATCGACGAAATGGAGTTTAGGCTTATNGCTCTTTGCAAANGCNCAAATGCATTTCCCCCCTAAACTTGATCCACCGGTGCCGAGAATAACAACGTNNGCGAACTNATTNTGGNAAAAATAAGCTATTTCCCTNAATTCCGGNAGGTCATCTTCACACTCGACAACTCTCAATNCGGANGGAATTTCTAAACCANCGTCTCCACATATCCGAGCAATGCTCCCGTCAAGGAGCATNTTATATNTCTCGGTNAGGGGGTTNTTTAACCCCTTAAATGTGTAGCAATTTGAGACATCNTGATCATATAACATTATCACCACCTATAGTGCCCTGANCTGGAGATTGTGTGCAACAAGGCCTTTGAATCGGGACTGGCAGCGATTAAGCGGCCATTCGGAACTATATTATTGCAGGAAAGTTCGCGAATCGCACTTATCTTGTTCGCTGCTAACGGCAACTTTTATCAATAAGAGCTATGTATATCGTCGTTCCCTGTTGACAAAATGAGGTAACCGAGGGTGGGCCGCAAACGCATACGCGGTCACCCGGGCCGAAACCTCGCAATGCCCCCCCCAGCGTTAGTAAGCGCCCGTCACCTGTGCGCATGGCTTGGCAGGTGACGCCCTCGTTTGTCAGTGTTCCTTCATAACAGTTAGTTGAGGTCGATGGTGGAAGTGTTTTGCTCGCCCCAAATAATCGATACCACCATGAGTCGTCCGTTTTTGTAGCGGTAGGGGGGGCATAGCCCGGCATGGTATCTCCTTTGTGCAAATTGAGCTGTTGGCGGTAATATTGGTCGACCAGTATTGGAGTTTTTTTAGGAATCCTTGATTTCAATTCGCTAGATATTCTTGCAGGACGTTTGTGGTAACCTGAGTTAGGCTCGTTATGATGGCTCAAATTTGTGCTTGTGGGATTTGAGATTGATGGAGTGGTATTTTGCTTCGCCGATTGCTGCTTATCGGCCGGCGGAATTGGGTATCCACTTTTGGACTTGTTAGAGAAGTCGGGTTGGAATATCGAATTGGGAATGGTTAGACAACCAGATAGCAAACATAAAATAAAGAACGCTAGGGGTATTAACTTCATGCGGTAATCTCCTCCCCAAGTTTGAGATACCTATCACGGCGTTGGGCACAGATCTCGCTGCTATTTTGTGATTTCAAATTTTCTAGGGCTGTTTCGATTGCATTCCCCACGGCATTGATGGTGCCGAGTTTGTCTCGGTGGGCCCCTCCTAACGGCTCATTCACGACTAGATCTATTAGCCCATGTTTTTTTAAGTCTGCGGCTGTTAGGCGCAGTGCCTCAGCTGCTGTTTGCGCGGCGCCTGTGTCTCGCCATAATATCGAAGCGCAGCCTTCGGGTGAAATAACGGAGTAAATGCTGTGTTCCAACATAAGAACTTGATCTCCAGCTGCGATTGCTATTGCACCTCCAGAACCTCCTTCCCCTATTATTACGCTAATCAATGGGACCTTTACGGTAAGACAAGTTTCGATACACTTTGCAATGGCCTCCGCCTGCCCGCGTTCTTCAGCGCCGATACCGGGGTATGCGCCTGGAGTGTCTACAAAACTAATGATTGGTAGTCTGAAATTATCTGCCATACGCATAAGTCTATTTGCTTTTCGGTATCCTTCCGGCCGGGGCATGCCAAAGTTGTACTCCACTCTTTCGCTTGTATTTGCACCCTTCTCTTGGCCGATTACCATACAACTCTGGGCCCGAAACTTGCCCAAACCGCCTGTTATTGCTTTGTCATCGCCAAACTGTCGGTCGCCAGCAAGTGGTGTAAAATCGGTGATCAGTTCGGTTACGTAGTCGACACAGTGTGGGCGCTCTGGGTGCCTTGCGACTTGAACTCTCTGCCACGGTGAGAGATTGTCGTAAGTTTGAAATAAAAGCCTCTGTGATTTTTCTTTTAATCGCCCCACCTCCTCCGTGATGTTGATGTCATCATTGTTNGANAAATGGCGTAATTCNTCAATCTTGCCCTCTAAGTCGGCTATCGGCTGTTCAAAATCCAAGAATGTCTTCATATTAGTAANTTCGTTTTTNCTGTTNNTNATGTCCTAGCACAGGCTCACTAAAACAACTAGCGAGCGGCTTCATTCNCATNGAAAGGTTTANAAATTTGTGTGAGCCAGAGGGTGAAANTNTCCAACAACTNTTCTGAGGCGTTCNTCTAATANATGAGTATATATTTGNGTGGTCGTTAGATCTGAGTGCCCNAGCATTTGCTGAACAGCTCTTAGATCAGCACCGTTTGCGAGTANGTGGCTGGCAAATGCATGGCGTAGCACGTGAGGACTTACTTTNGTCGGNTCAATTCCAGCTTTGAGTGCNAATTCTTTNAACTGTTGCCCCAGACGCTGCCGGGTTAGATGCCCGGTTTTTGAANTNGAGGGAAACAACCAAGAGGATTTATTNAATNCNCTCAGGAAACTGCTNCGNACTCTTTTGTAGGCTTTAACTGCCTGCTTCGCTGGTTGTCCTATTGGCACCATACGCTCTTTGTTCCCTTTTCCNTGAACTNTTAGAACTTCCCTATCGTCCATNACGGAGCNCAAAGGAAGTGAGATCAATTCACTCACNCTGAGACCAGTAGCGTACAGCATTTCAAGTAAAGCAGTCAGCCGCAACCCTCTTGCGCTTTTATCCACAGCAGCAGTTTCAAGTAAAAGTGTAACCTGTGCCTCGGACAGTATTTTCGGCAAGTGCTGCCTTTTTTTTGGACTTTGCAAAATGGTGCTTGGATTATCTCTTCGTATGGATTCTGCTTGTAAGAATTTATAATACTGTTTCAGTACCGACAGCCGTCGGGCTTGCGTAGAGGCAGACATAGCGTCGGCACACAACTTACTCAAATAGAGACTTAAATCCTGGGGTGAAGCACTCACTGGCTCTGTTCCCCGACAATCACAGAATGTAGCAAATTCGGTCAAATCGCGTTCGTATGCTTCAATAGTATTTGCTGCGAGACCTCGTTCGGCAACTAGCATCTCGAGGAACGTTTCAACGTGGCAGGACTGAAAAGCTTTTGTCATTGGGTCACTTTGAAAAGAGATGAACCCCTTTTTACCTCTTGAAACGGTTATTATCGATTACTTGTTCTACAGATTTAGAGGGTGGCGGGAACTCTCCTGTTGTAAGAAAGACTGCCCCCCCAACAACGGATAAAACAAGCAAAATTACTATAAATTTTGTTAAACGAGCCATCTTGTCTAACATCTCGCAGTTGTTTTAACGCTTAAAAATCATTGGCCATAACAAACTTGGCCCGCTACGTACACTAATTATTGAAATCAATGCAATTAATCTAAAGAAATATTGTTCAGCATGCGTGTACTTCTGTCTATAAACTAAGATAAATGGAAAAAATTGAATTAATCCGATCTGTCTTGTTTGAGCTTTCAAAGCCATTGGTTCTTGTCGGCTTGATGGGGGCTGGGAAAACATCGATTGGGAAGCGTTTGGCGTTACGTCTTAACTTACCTTTTACGGATGTAGATCAGGAAATAGAGGTGGCCGCAGGATGTTCGGTGGCCGATTTTTTTGACAAATATGGAGAAGCGGAGTTTCGTCATGGTGAACGTCGGGTGCTCTCTCGTTTGTTAGGTGAGGGAGCGGGTATTCTAGCGACTGGCGGAGGTGCATTTATGGACGCAGGTACCCGGACTGAAATACTAGGACAGGGTATTTCGATTTGGCTTAAAGCCGACTTTGAGACTTTGTGGAAACGAGTTTGCCGGAGGAAGACAAGGCCGTTGTTGAAAACTTCATGTCCACGGCAAACTCTTTCTCAGCTGCTAGTCAAACGATATCCAGTGTATGCGGAAGCAGATATAACAGTTATTAGCAAAGATGGCTCTTTAGAATCGACGGTCGATGACGTCATCGCAAATGTTGCAGCAATTTTGGATGAAAGAAGATACGGACAATGAATAATGAAACGGTTTCGGTTGAGCTCGGTGAACGAAGTTACGACATCGTGGTCGGCGAAAACCTAATACAAAATAGTGGCAATATTATTGCGCCTCTACTGCGCCGACCGAGAGTCGTAGTTATAAGCGACTCAAATGTGGCACCATATTATAATAACATATTGGCCGACTCTCTCGAATCAGAGGGTATAAGCCACGAAAGTCTTGTGCTCCCAGCCGGAGAAAGCACAAAAAGTTTTAAATATTTTGTGGAACTCGTAGACCGCATTTTAGCATTAGGTATTGAGCGTGGCACATGCCTTGTGGCGCTTGGTGGAGGCGTAATTGGGGATTTAGTTGGATACGTAGCGGCCTCAATACTTCGCGGTATAGATTTTGTCCAGATCCCAACGTCGTTGCTGGCTCAAGTTGATAGTTCGGTCGGAGGAAAAACCGGAATCAATACTGTTCATGGGAAGAATCTTGTGGGTGCTTTCCATCAGCCACGGTTGGTCCTCTGTGATGTTGGTGTTTTAGATACGCTCCCGGAACGGGAGCTGAAGGCGGGGTATGCGGAAGTTGTAAAATATGGGCTGATAGGCGATGAAAAGTTTTTCAACTGGCTTGAGTGTAACGGGTCGAAGATCTGTGGAGGTGACAAAGTAAGGCGACAACGCGCCGTAGTTAGGAGCTGCAAAGCCAAGGCTAAAATCGTGGCGGAAGATGAGCAAGAAGCAGGCCGTAGAGCATTGCTAAACTTTGGTCACACATTTGGCCACGCATTAGAGGCGGAAGCAGGCTTTAGTGATTTGTTATTGCACGGTGAAGCTGTTTCAATAGGCATGGTAATGGCGCTCACGCTTTCGACCAAGCTCGGTCATTGTAAATCAAACACACAAGTTGCTGCCCGTAACCACCTTCGCCACGTTGGGCTGCCCGTCTCAACTGCTGACAGGCCATCCGTGAATTGGGATACAGAAGCTCTTCTCAATCACATGGCGAAGGATAAAAAGGTCTCGGATGGCATGATGACATTTGTATTGGCGCGTGGCATTGGGCAGGCTTTTCTGAGCCGTGATGTGGAGCGCGAGGTTTTAATTGAAGTTTTGAAGAGCGGAGGTGAACTATGAGTGCGGAGTATTTTCTGGTCACTGAGCACTTGGTGATTATTGGGTTCATAACACTATTGATTGTAGTGTCCGGCTTTTTCTCAGGATCAGAGACCGCACTAACAGCGGCTTCCCACCCGCGAATGCATGAACTTGTTCGTAACCAGGGTCGGCGTGCCGAGGTTGTGCTTGCTCTTTTACAGCGAAAAGAACGCCTTATCGGGTCAATCTTATTAGGCAATAATCTTGTGAATATATTTGCTTCGGCGTTGGCAACTAGCTTGTTTCTGGACGCGTTTGGAGAGGCAGGAATTCTATATGCCACTGGTGCTATGACTTTAGTTGTCGTTGTGTTCGCCGAAGTTTTACCGAAAACTTACGCCCTGAGCCATGCTGATCGGATGGCTCTAGCCGTTGCGCCAACGATGCAATTAATAGTGAATTTATTGAGGCCTTTTGCTGCTAGCATTAATTTTCTGGTTAAACACTCGCTTAAGATTCTCGGGGTACAACTCTCAAACGCTCAAGTTGAGCAAGAGCGCGAGGAAGAACTGCGAGGTGCGATTGCCCTTCATACTGGGGAACCAGATTTGCGACAGGAGCAGCAGATGCTGCGGGGTATTCTAGATCTCGATGAAGTGGAAGTAGACGAAGTAATCACACATAGACGCAATGTGGAAATGCTTGACTCAGAACTTTCTAATGAAAGCTTGATTGAGGCTGTTCTTGAAAGCCACTTTACGAGACTTCCGTTGTTTAAAGGTGAGCCAGAAAACATAGTCGGTGTTGTGCATGAAAAAGCACTCCTTCGCGCCAAGCACTCTAGCGGTTCGGGGTTTTCTGAACTCAAGATAACGGAAATAGCTGGTGATCCGTGGTTTATTCCAAATACTACAACCTTGCTTGAACAGCTCCAGGCATTTCGTGAAAGACGCGAGCACTTTGCGCTTGTTGTTGACGAATACGGTGCTTTTCTTGGGATAGTAACTCTTGAAGATATCTTAGAGGAGATTGTTGGTGAGATTGAGGACGAGCATGATCGTGCTTTCCATGGAGTTAGGCCTCAATCAGACGGAACTTTCATTGTGAGTGGGTCGGTGACACTTCGTGATTTGTCACGCGATTTTGAGTGGAGATTGCCAGATGAACAAGCTGCAACTATCGCCGGGTTGGTGCTTTATGAAGCACGGTCAATCCCAAAAGCCGGGCAGGTATTTCAATTCCATGGTTTCCGCTTTGAGGTTTTGAGACGTCAACGCCACCAAATAACATTATTGCGGGTAACTCCGCCGCAATCGCAACCAATCGCTGCCTCTAACGGGGATTAGACTGTCATAACACATGCCTTTCGTCCAACCGTTGATTAAAATCAAGTATTTTTTTAGTTCATCTGCTAAAAGCGAGCTATTTATGTTGCTCCACTTCGTCTGGGGTCAATGTTGAGAGTGATAACGCATGGACCGGACCAGCCAGTTCATCTGCTAGTATCTCGTATACTTTCCGTTGACGAGATACTAGGTTTTGGCCTTCAAAGGCAGCCGCTGCAACGGTAACGTGAAAATGGCTTTCTCCACCCTCTGGTGCATTTGCGTGGCCTGCGTGGAGGTAAGATTCGTCGACTATTTCAAGCCTGACTGGTTCAAGTGCGGCCTCTAGTTTCTTTTCGATCAACGCTGCTACTGACATTCTTCCTCATCCTACTCTGTATTTCGAAAACTACGGGTTTGTCGCTTGTCACATTCAGTTTGACTGTACATATTAGATTGATGAAGTGGAAAAATAAAAGGATAGAAATTGACGACGAAGCCTCTGGGCGGATCTGTGATCATCCAGATTGCATTAAGTTGGGTGAGTATCGAGCGCCTAAGTCACCTAGCAGGCTCGGTGATTTTTATTGGTTTTGCCTTGAGCACGTACGAGCCTACAATTTAAAGTGGAATTATTATAGGGATATGCAGGAGCCCGAAATTGAGGCTGAAATTCGTAACGATACTGTTTGGCGGAGGCCAACATGGCCCATGGGTAGTAACGTTAGAGCTGCTCGCAACCGCTCACAACAGCCTAATTTTGACGATTCATTCGGTATTTTTCGCGAACATCGGCCTGAGTCCAACGCTTCGCCTGAATATACAAAATATGATGCCGAATCACGTCGAAGCTTTAACGTAATGGAAATTAGGCCGCCGACAACCTTGACCCAATTGAAATCCCGCTATAAGGAACTCGTAAAGAAGTTGC
>PBCW01000057.1 GCA_002718015.1 Rhodospirillaceae bacterium | reverse complement strand
AATGGCTTGCCCTTCACCAACTGGACTGTCCCCGCCATTCCAGCCGAACTATTACCAGGTAAAAGAACACCTATTTGCTGAATTTTAAGTTTCCCGTTTATTAAACGAATTCTAGCGGACGCCTGGCGTAGAAGTTCAGATCGATATTTTATGGAATCCGCAAAAGCCGTAATAGTGAAATCAATATTTGAAGGAATTACAGCCCTAGAACCGGAANGGTCAGATTTGGNCTCACNGTCACTATTTTTTTCAATGCCCTTTTCCTGGGACNGAGACGATATTGATCCTGTTTTNTTAATCACAGGATAATTCAGTCCAGCCAAGAGTTCATCGAAATCGAGGCTCCCCGCAGTNAATCGAAGAGAACCAGATAATCCGTCACTCCATGATAACGAGGTTTNCCCNTCTGCCTGCATTGANCCTAGTTTAAAATTAGCTGCCGACAATTTGATCNGGGNGAACCCACCCCTTAATTGCCCNGAAACAACGAANTTCTTTGCAAGAGACTTCGGTGTGATTCCTGTTAGAGAAGNANACATAGTCGCAAAATTTTCTGTACTTGCAGATAGCGTACCTTTCAATTCAGGAGAGCCAGTCGAATAGTCGACCACCCCATCTAACGCGACTTTGCCCCCAAGACTGCTCAAATGTAATTTTGCAGCNACTNCCATGGNATTTTCAGNTTCTACCTTTCGCATTACAATATCAAATATAAGCGGATATTTGTGCAACTCNGCCTCGCCCTTAACAAAAAAGGGGCCTTTGAGAGAAGCGAAAGAAACCTCCGAATTAAGATTAGTCACACTTTCNATTTTGCCGGTTTGCCCATCCAAAAAAGTNAGAGCCCCNTNTTTTATAAGAAAGCTATCGAGTCGCAAGTCAAACGGACNCGACTCCTCTTTNAGAGNACTATTAGTTTTTATATCTTTTTCCGGNAAAGCATTCTGTACCAGAGAACTATTGTTTATTNCCTGTCTTTTTGGCACAAAATCCCAACTAGCATTGCCGTCTTTGGTCACTTCAAGTGCGACAATAGGCTTATTNAGAGTTACAACCAATCGGAGGTGGCCCGTTAGCAANTCACCAAAAGCAATGCCCATNCGCATNTCGTCTGCCACGAGCATGTCTTTTTTNACTGCCCCAGCAACGTTGGCAAACCTCACTCGACTTATTTTCAATGCGAGTTCAGGAAACATAGTTACCTCAATNTCTCCGTCNACGGTCAACCTACGCCCTGTGGCATTTTGCACTGCTGANATGATAGTNGGCTTATATGAACTCCAATTGATAAATTGGGGAACAATTGTCAAAGTAGCCGCGATGATTAGCAGTGCTGCGGTGAAGGTGATGGCTAACTTCTTCACCATTGTTCCTGAGTGCAAAAANTGACCCACAAATAATACATTAAACTTNACACCTNAACATGAGTTACGAGACTCNAACCAGAATAACTGCGCAATTGTGGGGAGCATTTAACCCTTGCANAAACAAAGCAAGGNATTTGATATTATTCCCCCGTAAAAACTGGTTTCCTTTTCTCCATAAAGGCCGTGCGACCCTCTCTGTAATCCTTGCTGTTAAAACAAGTTTTACCAATCTCTTCAATGGCAACAAGGTTTCGGTCTGCCGGGTTCTTAAGAATTTCATCAACTGTAAGTTTGCTGGCTTGCATAGAGAGGGGTGCATTTTCAAGTATGGCTTGGGTGTATTCANNTACCTCTCCCTCCAGACCAGCCAACGTTGTAACCTGATTCACAAGCCCAATACGAAGTGCCTCGGGCGCCTTTATGCGACGCGCGGTAATTAAAATATCTTTCGCACTAGATGGGCCGACAAGGCTGCAGAGTCGTCGAATTGCATCGAANGAGTAGGCAATACTCAATCGAGCTGCTGGAATACCAAGTTGTGAGTCCTCGGAGCAAATACGAAAGTCTGTCGACAAAGCAACCTCCATACCTCCGCCAAGGCAATACCCCTGAATCATAGAAATGGATGGCTTGGGAAAGTTTTTCAGAGCCTCCTTTCCNTCCGAGGATATNCGTGCATATTCAGCAGCAGCANTNGCATCTGACCTTGNCTTTTCGAACTCTGATATATCAGCTCCAGCGACAAAACTCTTATCGCCTGCCCCCGAAACCACTAGGCATTTAACGTCAGGATCCTCTGAGAAATCATCCAGAGCAACTTTCGCTGCTTGCCACATCTCNAGTGACGTTGCATTTCTCTTTTCAGGATTATTGAAGATAAGGTGACCTACACCGCTTCTTTTTTCTCCGATCATTTTNTCGGTTTTTAAATCCATATCAGTCTCCNATTAATTTTGTTTGCGAGAGGCCTNGATAAGGCGAATCATACAATATTGCGTTCATGAANATCTTTGATTTTGTCATCGCCAAACCCTAATTCNCTTAGGACCTCGTCAGTATGTTGGCCTAAGTCGGGCGTCGGCTTTCGAACATGATCCTCAACGTTAGTCCTACTCATGACAATNGGAGTNCGAACTACCGGAAAATCNCCAGCNGACCCACCTNGCATCGACCATGCCATCCCTAGATGCTTGACCTGTGGATCTNCGAATACGTCACCCATATTGTATATAGGGCCACAGGGAACGCCAATCTCTTGCATCATATCTACCCAGTGCNTNGATGTCTGTTTACGTGTTTCCTCCTCTATTTCNACTCNNAGTGCATCCCGATTATCGGATCTCTCCTGNAACCCATTAAACCGCGGGTCCTCNATCAGATCCTCGCGCTTNATAGCCTTGCAAAAGCGCTCGTAAAGAACACCACCAGATGCTGCAATGTTAATGTGCCCATCTTTAGTCTCAAACACACCTGTGGGTACTGACGTGGGATGGTCGTTACCCATTTGTTTGGGAATATCACCATCTTTTAAGACACGCGCTGCCTGAAAATCCATCATCGCGATAATTGCCTGCAAAAGCGANGTCTGTACCCATTGACCCTTACCCGAACGTTCACGCTCAAACAAAGCAGAAGCTAATCCAAACCCGAGGAACATTCCCGATGTCAGGTCGCAAATAGGAATGCCTACCCTCACGGGTCCCTGTCCAGGAATACCGGTGACTGACATTAACCCACCCATGCCTTGTAAAATCTGATCCACACCAGGNCGATTATCGTANGGGCCATCTTGCCCAAACCCAGACAATGAGCCATACACNATTCGTGGATTTATTTTTGCACAGCTTTCATAATCAACCTTNAGGCGATGTTTGGTTTGTGACCNAAAGTTTTCAACAACAACGTCAGAGACCTTCACCAAATCATAAAATAACTTGAGTCCATCGGGATNCTTNAGATCAATNGTCATACTCCGCTTGTTACGGTGCAGGTTTTGTAGATCAAATCCGTTTCGAGCACCCAAAATGCTGCCCTTGTCTTTGCTGATTGCTTCGGGTTGTTCAATTTTTATAGTGTCAGCACCCCAATCAGATAATAGACGTACGGCAGTGGGGCCAGCGCGATGAGCAGTCAGGTCCAGAACCTTTACACCAGCGAACGGTAAACTGTATTCAGACATTAAATTCTCCTATAAGTCATCAAAACTGAAACTATAGTTTTAATCAGACATTTTCCTGTANTATTGCNGGTTATAACAAGAAAACATTCATTTGAAAGCAACTCAAGGAGNAACCTCGTTTATGGAAAGAGCCAAAGCACCAAAATACAATCCGCAAAAACCATTGATGCTTCAATTTCATAAGGCAGTCCCCGACTTCCTTGATTGCGTTGATACACCGCGCGACTATCTTGAGAGATGCCTTAATGTGATTGAAAAAAAGGAACCGAACGTTGCCGCTTGGGTTTATTTAGCTACAGAAAATGCGCGCGCGGCAGCCGATGCAGCCACTGAAAGATATAAAATGGGCCGACCGCGCTCTTTGCTTGATGGTTGCCCCATAGCGATAAAAGATATTATCGAGACCATTGACATGCCCACACAAATGAACAGCGACATTTACGAAGGTTGGCAATCCAAAGGCGATGCTGCGGCCGTGTATGCTTTGAGGCAGAGCGGGGCTGTCATACTGGGGAAGACTGTAACAACCGAGTTCGCAACTGGTGTGCCTGGTCCCACCACAAATCCGTTCGACTATGCTCGAACACCTGGAGGATCATCGAGTGGAACAGCAGCAGCAGTGGGATGTGGCATGGTGCCCGCTGGGTTAGGCACGCAAACCGCCGGTTCTGTGGTGCGCCCTGCTGCCTACTGTGGGGCTTTTGGCTTCAAGCCGACACATGCCTCACTCAATATGGGTGGTATTCACCCCATCTCTAATACCCATGATACACTTGGGACCATAGCCGGAAGCATTGAAGATTGCTGGCGTGTTGCTCATAAAATCGCCGAAACTGTTGGCGGAACTGCACCCCATTCCGGAATAAGTGGACCGGAAAAACTCGGGGCCGGTATAAAGCCATCACGTCTTATCCGGCTGTATACAGATGGTTGGGCCGAGGTTGAAGAAACAACCCGCAGTGGCTTTGAGGGTCTTCTTCTTAAGCTTGAGGAGTCGAGTGTAGAGATTATTGACAACCGAAAAGACTCACACGTAGCGGAACTCGAAAGGCTCCTTAAAGGCGTCGGCCCACTTGCGCGCACCATCACTCAGTATGAGCGTCGATGGCCCTTCGAACATTATTATGAACANTGGANGGATAAACTGAGCCAAGAACTNCGAAAGAGTATTAAAAATTCAANAAATATNACACACCTCGAATATTGCAAAGCTATTGATCAGCGAAAAAAGATTCGTCAAAAAGTCAATTGCCTGCGGAAAAANTGTGATGGGTTCATAACGCTCACCGCTGCTGGCCCTGCNCCTCTTGGTCTAAAAAATACCGGCAATCGTTCATTTCANATNGCGTGGACCCTNACTNCAGCNCCATGTTTTACGCTTCCTTTGCTAGNTATCGACGGGTTACCAACGGGCATTCAGTTGATGGGTTTCCCTGATAATGACAAAACTCTTGCACTTCACGCGAAATGGGTCGCCCAAGCGTTGCTCACCTAAGAGTCAATCATCTTTCCTGGGTTCATAATATTGTTGGGGTCAAGAGCATGCTTCAANGTTCNCATGATNNTTAAACTCTCGCCGTGTTCATCANGCAAATAGGGCATTTTNCCCAAGCCAACTCCNTGTTCCCCTGAACAAGTACCACCCATGGCTANTGTCCGACNNATTAACCGTTCATTGATTGCANNNGCCCGAGCAATTTCGNCTNCATCGTTTGGATCGTATAAGATAATNAGGTGNAAGTTTCCATCACCCGCGTGNCTAACAATCGGGACAGTGAGTTTNTATCTTCTCAATGTCCGCACGGGTTTCAATCATACAATCTGCAAGACGAGAAATTGGCACGCATGCATCGGTGGTAAGNGCNTTTTTTCCTGGCTNTAATGCNAGGCCNGCATAATATGCATCATGCCGTGCTTGCCATAATTGATTACGTTCTTCAGNTTTTATTGCCCATTGAAAGGCTTTNCCCCNTAGTTCTCCAGAAATCNTGCCNACCATTTCNGCTTGCTCTACCACCGATNTTTCAGTGCCATGAAACTCAAAGAATAAAGTTGGGCTGGCAGAGANTCCCTTTAACNTNGAATATTTAATGCANGCATCCATTTGGACCTCATCTAAGAGCTCAATACGTGCTACTGGAATACAATTTTGNATAGTGGAAATAACCGTATTNAAAGCCGCTTCNAGATTTGGATACTGACAGACTGCAACTGAGGTGTTNTGAGGTATTCCAAAGAGNCGAAGTTGAACTTCAGTGATCACGCCAAGNGTACCTTCCGAGCCGATGTAAAGCCGGGTTAGGTCATAACCGGCGGCAGACTTTTTTGTCCTCCCACCTGTCTTGATTATTCGCCCNTCAGGNAANACAACTGTNAGGCCGAGNACATTCTCTCGCATAGTTCCNTAGCGAACAGCNTTNGTGCCGCTTGCTCGAGTTGCACTCATACCTCCAATTGAGGCATCGGCGCCAGGATCNATCGGGAAAAAAAGCCCGGTATCACGAAGGTGCGTATTCAANTGCTTACGAGTGACTCCCGCCTGAACACGGCAGTCTNNGTCCTCTACNTTCACAACAAGTATNTTATTCATGGGNGTCAAANCAATAGAGACGCCGCCTCTAACAGCTTGAACNTGCCCCTCTAATGACGTGCCTGTTCCATANGGTATGATGGGAACATNGTTTTCGGCACAGAGCCTCACAATTTNAGACACCTCTTCCGTACTGTTANCAAAACAGACTGCGTCTGGTGGCTGGGTTNTATGGTGTCCCTCACTCTTACCATGGTGCTCAAGGACAGCGGGAGCTGTTGTNANACGTTTGCCCAGAAGNNCGCGCAGNGCATNTTCTAAANCAGGCTGAAAGCTAGCTTTACTTGGTATTACCATAGCACCTAAATTATCNTNTGTGACTTGACAGGGCAANGTGTTTGAACGAAAAGCCGACGATGAGNAAAAAAAATAANAGCGTGATNAAGAATCTACGGATGGGAGCGCTCCATGCTGAAGCTGGTCGTTTAGNTAGTGCAGAAGCGTCGTTCTCTANNGCTGCAACCGAGGATCCAACATGCTCGGAAGCCCATTTCAACCTTGCCGTTTTATTTTTAGAAAATGGGAGNGCTGATCANGCAATCGANNAATTCCTAAAAGTTATCTCACTATCACCTGATATATTTNCAGTTCATAAAGAATTCGGTGANACAATCATCGATTATGANGTGCCTTATTTCNATTCTAAAACNGAATTNAAAAATATGAGTNCCTTAAATTCNGCCATTGCGTCATACCGTGAGGCAATCGACGCGATNCCGATNTTGCGTGAATGCCACCGAAATATTGGCGAAATTTTAATGACAAANGGGCAATATTCCGAAGCCGACACAGCATTCGCGGAAGCCACNAAAATACCCGGCGATCTTCAGGAGGTATTCCANAATGTCGGCGCAACGATNCATTGCCCNGGAAATTTAGATAANGCCATTTCTANGCATCGGANTGTAATGTCCCGCGCGCCTGATTACGAAGGAGATGAAATATCGGAACAATCNTATTTAGAAACAGATNTAACATTTACTGACAATGAAATATTATTACCGGACGGGTTCGAAGTAATGATGGAATGGGAGCGCCCTATAATGGAGCGCTCNGCAGAAATTATCACNATAAACNGCGGTGATGTCCTAAATGTGGGTTTTGGAATGGCGATTATTGATACAGCCATNCAAGCCCACGGCGTATCTACGCACACAATAATTGAGGCNCACCCTCAAGTGGTTCGTAGAGCNAGAGCTTGGGCCCGAGATAAAANTGGAATNAATATCGTAGCAAAACGTTGGCAAGATGCTATTGGCGATNNAGGCCCTTTTGATGGTATATATTTCGACACATTAATGCCTCCAATGATACCATTTCTCCTTGAANCCCCNAACCTTCTTAAAAAGGGTGGAGTTNTTACGTTTTTCCAAATGATGGTGCAATTTGAAAACATGGANGCNATGGCTAACACCGAATTGAACTTCGTGCTCGAACGNATGCCCTTTGAAACGGTAGANAAAAATCGGTACTACCGGCTNCTAGAGAAGGATAGNTCAGGGCACTACTCAGCTCCGTTATTAATATANCGNAANATTTAATNNTATTGNTNAATTACANTANTNTGGAACCAATTCCACGNGANCTTTCGANGCTTGGAAAACNANTANGCNCGNGCATTATTCANNGCAGCTTTCACCCTCACCTGAGCTGGTANTCCACAATGGACCCGTCTTTTGCCTCGAATTTNAGGTANACCAACGACATATTATCCGAGCTATCAAACCAAAGATCGCGCTCAANGCCCCCTGTCATCNTATAATGCTTTGTGGGCCGANGCTCGCCTTTTACCTCNATGATTTNATCGCCAATATATTCAACCTCTATGGGCAGAATTCCGCCACGGAGGGTGCTGAATAGGGTCTTAGAATTTAAAATCGCTGCACTCCAGAAACTCGCGGGCAGCGTTGTTCTGGGTACTTTTTCTCGGCCTTGAGGACTTTCAATTATAAGCCCGTCGTCTGACATCTGAACAGAGAGAACTAATCTCTCACCATCATCATTTGTTGTAGCTTTCATAGATATCAAACGCCCATCTTGCCATACCTCCGTCGCTAAGTGGCTATGGGTGTAAAGGGGAATAGAGAACAGACGATATTCTATTTCTGCACTTACCCCTACTTCGAGACGTTGCTGATTTGTAATAAACTTAAATCTATGGTGGCCCAGGACTTTGCCATTTCGAACTACTTCGAAATTGGAACTTCCCGATTTTGGCACACTTAGGAAAGTTGTGTCAGCGAGCGATGCAGAATCCCAAAACAGCATCAAAATAAATAAGATGGGAAACCGAGAAAACATGATCAAATTTTATTGTTCACACCCAAACCTTTAATGCAAAGGATATGACTTTGATAATTGAGGAGATGGAGACTATTTTTTTCCAAAGCCACCGCCCCCAGGTGTCTCGACCTCAAACACATCGCCAGGCGATACATCTAAACTAACGCAACCTGGCAAACCTTTGCGCGTACCGTCAACATGTTCAATCCAATTTTGCCCTACGCTACCAGAGCACCCCCCCGCTTGGCCATGCGGGGCAACTTTGCGCCGCCCCGATAAAATAGAGAGCGTCATAGCTCCCTCAAATCGAAGTCTGCGACGCACTCCATTCCCACCACGCCATTTCCCGGCCCCACCCGACCCATCGCGGATTTCAAACTTTTCTACCAGTACCGGAAAACGCGATTCCAGCACCTCCGGGTCAGTAAGTCTTGAGTTCGTCATATGAGTTTGCACTGCATCGACACCATTAAAGCCGACCCCACGAAACAGTCCTGCACCTGAACCGCCACATATAGTTTCATAATACTGATAACTTTCATTTCCGAATGTAATATTATTCATAGTTCCTTGAGCACCGGCCATTATGCCAAGGGCTCCATAAAGAGCATCAGTTATAGCTTGTGAAACCTCAACGTTACCGGCAACCACAGCAGCTGGATATCGGGGATTGAGTATTGATCCCTCGGGAACTATCAATTCCAATGGCTTCAAACAGCCCTCGTTCATAGGAATTTCAGAAGATACCAATGTCCTAAACACATAAAGCACCGAGGCNCGACAAACCGCCAGAGGAGCATTAAAATTCGTACTACATTGCCCACTGGTTCCGGTAAAATCAATTTTTGCCGTACGCGTGTCACGGTCCACTGTTACGCATACTTTCACTGCGGAGTTGTTATCTAACGCGCACACAAATTCACCGGGCTCAAGAATATTTATTATTTTTCTGACTGCTTCCTCAGCGTTCATTTGCACGTGATCCATATAAGCTTGGACAGTAGCAAGGCCAAAATGGTCGATCATGCGCCAAATCTCTGAAACTCCCGTTTCATTTGCCGCAATCTGAGCCTTGATATCAGCGATGTTTTGGTNGGGATTTCGTGCTGGATATTTNCCATGTCCTAACAAATCACGAAACTCTTGTTCCTGAAAAGAACCGCGCCTTACGAGCTTGAAATTATCAATCACGACCCCCTCTTCTTCAATGCTCCGGCTCACCGGGGGCATAGAACCTGGCGTAATACCTCCGATATCCGCTTGATGGCCTCGGCTACCNANGTAAAATAGTATTTCAGATCCAGATTTATTAAATACTGGTGTTATGACAGTTACGTCTGGAAGATGTGTACCGCCATTGTATGGCGCATTCAGAGCGAATACATCACCTGGCATAATTGATTNTTTGTTATTTGATATTACAGAACGGACNCTCTCACTCATTGATCCCAAGTGAACGGGTACATGCGGTGCATTTGCAATTAAGTGCCCCTCCGAATCAAAAAGCGCACAAGAAAAATCAAGCCTCTCTTTTATATTCACAGACGAAGCAGTATTTTGAAGCGTAAACCCCATTTGTTCTGCTATTGAAATAAAAAGATTGTTGAAAATCTCCAGCATTACTGGGTCACATTCTTGTCCGATGGAAAACTTTGTTTTACGGGGCGTGACACGCCGAAGCCTCATTACCCCATTCTCCGTCATTCGCAGCTGCCAGCCTGGCTCTACAACCGTTGTTGCCANCTGCCCCGCAATAATTGCGGGCCCATCAAACCTCACTCCAGGCGTTAAGTCTTCAAACCGATAAACTGCGGTTTTGTATTCTAACCCATCAAAAGTGACTNGTCTNAATGCCACAGCTTTTGCGGCACAAGGCTTATTGTCAGACNCTCGNTTGATNGGGGTTTCAGATTTCGCAATTACTTCCGCTTCCAAAGTCTCAGCAATCAATTCCTTTTTGGGTATCGTAAANCCGTAACGTTTTCGGTGTACAGCTTCAAAATCTGTNCTCATTACATCCATCTTTGAAAAATTAACGGGTTCAGCAATATCTGTCCCAGCATATTTAAGATATAGGCGTTTCTTGATGATAACATTCGCCCCTAGCACGCCTTGTTTTACTAATTCAGATTTGGCAGCAGCTGAAAGACGATCAAGACGTTTTCTAATACGAGCCATTTGCTGATTTTTAAGACCGGTCTCGAGGGTTTCTTGTCGAAGCACACGCAAATGAGCAAGGCCTATTCCATAGGCCGAAAGCACGCCGGCCATCGGATGGACCAATATTTCTTCCAATCCGAGCGCATCAGCCACCAGGCATGCGTGTTGCCCTCCAGCTCCGCCAAATGAACATAGGGCATATTCCGTAACATCATGCCCCTTTTGAACCGAAATCTTTTTTATTCCATTTGCCATATTATCAACTGCTATTCTAAGAAAACCCTCTGCCACCTCCGTTGGGGTACGTTTATCTCCGTTATTTGAGTGAATTTCTTCTGCTAATTCACCAAATTTTTTTATAACGATATTTGCGTCCAAAGATTGATCCTGTTTCGGNCCAAATACCTTGGGAAAGAAATCCGGCTGCAGCTTGCCCAATATCAAATTACAATCAGTAACGGTAAGTGGCCCGTTTTTACGATAACAAGCCGGTCCTGGCTCGGCACCGGCCGAAGCAGGCCCAACGCGATAACGTCCACCCTCAAAAGAACAGATTGAGCCACCGCCAGCGGCNATAGTATNAATTTGCATCATTGGAGCGCGAATGCGAATTCCATCCACCTTAGTCTCTAGCGATCGCTCATATTCGCCAGCGTAGTGCGCCACATCAGTAGAGGTGCCTCCCATATCAAAACTAATTATTCGATTNAGACCGGCTGCCTTCATTACCGAGACAGCACCAATAACGCCCGCGGCTGGACCGGATAGAATTGCATCCTTACCCTGGAACCGCCACCCCTCCGTAAGCCCTCCATGGGACTGCATAAAGTAGAGCGGTGTATTGCCCAGATTCTTTGTAATTCTATCTACATAACTACGCAGGCTGGGAGTAAGGTATGCATCAGCTACTGTAGTATCCCCGCGACCTACGAACTTCATCAGTGGGCTAGTACCATGGCTTGTCGAAATTTGGTTGAATCCTAGCTCAGCGGCGATCTCTGCAGCCCTCGCTTCGTGGTCATTATATTGGTATCCATGCATGAAAAGTATTGCAACCGAACGAAAACCNCAGCCATATGCCCNCTCNAGGGATGTACGCGTACTCTTTAAATCTAGCTTTTTTAATACAGATCCGTTAGCCGAGATTCTTTCATCTGCCTCTATAACCTGNTCGTACAAAATTGGCGGAAGGCTTATCTTGAGGTCAAAAAGATTAGGNCGTGATTGGTANCCTATNCGGAGAGCATCTTTAAAGCCTTTTGTAATCAATAATAGTGTACGTGNCCCTTTTCGCTCTAGGAGAGCATTTGTTGCAATAGTTGTACCTATACGTACATCTATAATTGGCGTCTCGCTAAGCATTGTTTCAGAATTGATATTCAACGCTCGACGTATGCCTTCCTCCGCGGGATCTTCATATTTGCCGGGATTACTTGAAAGAAGTTTATCCGTAGTGATCGACCCATTGGGGTGATAGGCTACAATATCCGTAAATGTACCGCCTCGGTCTATCCAAAANCGCCAGCCTTTTTGATTGAATGNCACTGCNCNTGAATATTTTTTTGCCAATNGTCTATCCANATCTCAGNAGTNTTCNGCGAAATNATTTNAAAANNCCATATCTNAGCANTAATCGCCCCATCNATAGAANNAATCAATGAACGCTATTTGTNCTANACAAATAAAGGTANGTATATTTTCAAATNNAAATTTTNATNCTTTAAATATTATACTTTTATTAGTTGTTATAANTAANTATTTTGTACCGCANNTGATTATATTAATNTTATAAATTNATNTATTATTCTNATATGCACAAGACCTTTGTATTATGCATAAAGAAGGGAGGACGCNATCCTCCCTTCCGTGAATATGCAGGCACTGAAGCCAGACAAACCCAAAATATTAGAAAGAATTACAAGGTCTCCTTTGCAATCCCATCTGGCGAATTCGACTAACCTTCGGTGCATCAATATCACTAGACATTAGATCACCTCCTTTCTGCTATTTNNGTCGATTTAGTATACCAGAAAAAATGAACGCCGTNGATCAAATNCGAAAAATTTTTNCGCTCGGAANGTGNATTTTCGAGTTACGGTGGTCTCAATTTGTAGACTTATACGGCACTGAAACATTCAAAATGNTAGGGAGGGNTATNGTNTTNTTACCTTTCAATATTATATCNCGTTAAATTATATCCAGTTAAAACAAACAAATTTTTCNAAANAGATTNTTNTCCATACCCAANATGNCTTAAATGTATCGATNTGGACNACGGATTCTAATAATNAAATCAGGTNTAAAAACCACAAGATCGATATTTCGATTCTATCTTTCACGGTTGGGAGCAGTTGTTNAATTAAGAAAGAGCTTCCATCCAANNCTTCCGTGCAAACAAGACACATAACTACGTGAGCAAAATTTATTTATATNCCCGCCCCGCCCCCAAGCGAGCTAACGAGCGGTTGCAAGTGGCTCTCGTATTGCTCCCATCGCCGAACTGCATCGCTGTAAATNGGACGTCGCACACCTTCGGGGTTCGTAAACACTGGCCGTTCCGTTTTATAAAAATGGAGGCATTTTTCGTCCCAGTTNAGGCCACAAGCTGTAATTAAACGGCGNCTTTCANTTTCAAAGCTTTCNACCAAATCTTCGTANACAACCTCGACTATCCGGCCGGGANATACTGAGGTCCAGTGGCTCATTATGCGCTGGTACAANCCGTAGAACTGTCCAAGCTCCCGAAGNTCATAGCTATATGGATGATTATGCGAAAAAAGACGCTTATAGCACGAAAGACAGGTGTCTATTGGGTCACGCCGGCAATGCACTATAGTTGCAGCCGGCATTGCCAATGCTATTGGACCGAGGAATAAAAAATTAGTTGGCATTTTATCAACAATATATGNGGCTTTCGGAGCAAGCTCACTNATTGCAGATACATACGTTTGCCCGATTTNTATTAATTGATCCACACATATATTTTNAAAATTATCCGTGGAAGGAAANNGTTCTCTGAAAAGTCTCTCAAANAAGTCAAGCTCGCCAGCCCCATGAACCNAGGNGTGGCTCGCAAGCACTTGCTCTACCAAGGTNGTCCCTGAACGCGGCATGCCCAAAATNAAAATTGGTTTTTTGCCATCCCGAACTCNCATCAAATGNAGCAGGTCTTAGTTTGTCAGCGTCAAACGATTTNATCATTATCTCTACAAACGCTTTATCCTNACCTATATTGTAGGNCAGTGTGGATCGATAACGCTGATTTGCCGCTTTGAAGGCCGCAAAAGCTTNGTCNAATTCTCCAATATCCTCTCTAATTTTACCTANCGCAAATCCTATCTGCACCGCCTCATTTTGCGAAATATTATCCCGTTTCGNTTGCGAATAAACTGCCGCGGCATCTCCATCAAAAGATTTAAACCGTTTAATTTCAGCCAAGTTANAATGCGCGATTACTAAATTNTTTTCNGCAGATAAAGATTTCCGAAACAATTGCTCNGCTAACTTGATATTTCCGAGAGAGACTTGTATGGTTCCTAATCCATTCAGAGCANNAGCACAAGNTGGNTCAGCCANAACTGCTNTTTCNTATGCGCGCTTTGANTCTGTTAAATTTCCTGAGTCNGCAAGCAAACAACCNAGGTCACAATAGGCCTCTAGATAGTCGGGATCAATTTTCGTAGCTTCATAAAGTAATCGTATCGCTTGAGGATCGTTGCCAAGCTCGTGCATCACTTTAGCGTAATAGAATTTTGCCTCAGCATCGTTTGGAGCAAAATGCACCGCCNGGGCAAANGCGGTATTGGCAACATCAAATTTTTCCAAAATNATNGCTGCCNTTCCTCGACCAAAATACGCATCACCATGCTCANTATCCTCAGCTAGAATACAATCAAAGGCTACCAGCGCCTCTTCGGCATCACCCATCTCCAATAATAAAAACCCATAATTGAGCCAATCGTCCAGAGATGCATTGGGAAGTGAAACTATTTTTTTGGCAANACTCTTAGCCTCAGATATTTGTNCAGATCTCTGATACGCAATTGCCATGGGTCGTAAAATGTCAGNGGAAATTTCCTTACATTNAATAANACTCAGNAGGCGNTCGAAGCATTTTGCNGATTNTNTTGGTAGATCGCGCTCAAGGAAGATTATAGCACTTAAATGAAGGACATCTAAATCTTTTGATGACGGCCCACCAAGGGTTTTCAAAACTGCTTCAGCGCCAACTAAGTCTCCTGACTTGAAGCTTTGCATTGCTTTCGCAAATTCACGCGAATTATTCATTCCTATTTCAATGTGTTTGTTGTTAATTGGGATTAATTATACCCTTATTTAAGTTTGACCAAATGCGTATGCTTAATCCGAAAAAATAACAAAAAAGCTAGATTCAAACAGCAATATACTACTTTAAGGCATGATGGCAAAAAAAGATTTGGGGTTTAGTAGTGTTCAGAACGTTCCTACTCGTTTTACCTACGATTGTTGGGTAGCGCCACAAGAGCGTCGTTAATTTTAAGGCTGACAGTGATTTACAAAAATTATTCAGGGCTGCCCATGACCAAAGCTACGAAAACATTGCTGACCCTAGACCTACGAAATGCGTAACGTATATTCACCCAACTCTGGTCCGCGCCGCGGAAATACACCAGTCGATATGTTAGTGTTTCATTATACGGGGATGCAAACAGCGCAATCTGCAATTGACAGGCTATGCGATCCCGATTCAAACGTAAGCGCGCATTATTGTATAGACGAAAACGGTCTTATCTTTTCATTAGTAGATGAGGACAAACGTGCGTGGCATGCAGGTCAGAGCTACTGGCGCGGGGAAACCGATATTAATAGTCGCTCAATCGGCATTGAAATCGTAAATCCAGGGCATCATTTCGGTTACCGTTCCTTTCCGGAAGTCCAAATGACCTCTGTTATAAATCTCTCTAAGGATATTTTGTCTCGTTTTTCTATTCCCGCGTGGAATGTTGTCGGCCATTCTGATATCGCACCTGATCGTAAATTAGACCCGGGCGAATTTTTTGACTGGAAAAAACTCGCGGCTGCGGGAGTTGGCGTTTGGCCAACACCCCGAGCTACCAAACAATGCCACTTAAAATTAATGCTTGCTACTTACGGTTATGACAGCGAGGCATGCAATACAATTGCAGCTTTTCAAAGACATTTTCGCCCGTCTGCAATAACCGGCAAAGCCGATGAAGAGAGTTGTCGGATTGCTGCTGGGTTGCTCGAAATTGTTACTAAATTTTGACCTTTTTCGTTCCGTAATGCTAGCATCTTTCCTTAAAAACGCGCATAGTACTATCTGCGCCAGATGGCCGTATGGCTGCCCTTCGACAATGGGGAAACTCGTCGAGGGGAGGAAAGTCCGGGCTCCATGAGAACACGATGCCGGGTAACGCCCGGCGGGGGAAACCCTAGGGAAAGTGCCACAGAAAGGAAACCGCCAAACAATGCCAAGCAGTGTAATGGTAAGGATGAAAGGGTGCGGTAAGAGCGCACCGCGGCATTGGTAACAGTGTCGGCATGGCAAACCCCATCGGGAGCAAGACCGAATAGGAGTGGCTAATGCGAGTTCTTACGCCGCTACTCGGGTAGGTTGCATGAGGCGCTTGGTAACAAGCGTCCCAGATGAATGGCCATACGTCAAATTTTTGACGACAGAACCCGGCTTACAGGCCATCTGGTGCATANCCATGTGAACCGAATCAAACAAACTGTTCACCANAAACCCGACTATGTCTCTGTAGTTANGATTTTTATTTACTCACCTACAGTAGAACAAAAGAAGAATACTTGTGGACNTTTTTANGACGATTTTTAAATATAGCTCAAAAATACTATNATTTGTGAATTTAATATTTCAAATAACAAAATTTAGTAAATTAAATTTATTGTAAAAAGATAAGTTTTACCAGCATATTTACTTAAGAATTGTTGACTTCCCACGAAAACCCATGATATCCCATAGCATCCCATGCAGAAGGCGCGGGTGTATTGTTATGCTTCCAAGGCAAAAGTTCAGCGAGGACAATACAGAGGCTGGAGAAAATGGCGCTGTTTATTTCAGAGCAGACAAATAANGTGGATAAAAAAGGTCGGGTATCAGTTCCGGCCCAATTTCGATCTGCGCTTGGCGAAGCTCTGCCATTGGGTATTGCTGCTTTTCCATCTTTCAGCCTTCAAAAACAGGCTATCGATGTTTGGCCATTAGCTAGGTTAGAACAACTACAAAACAGCTTGGATGCAAATTCTGACCGTTTTACGGCGGGTCAAAAAAATCTGGCTCAACTGATATTTGCTGATGCCAGACAATTGAGCTTTGACGACAATGGTAGAGTTTTATTGCCGCTTTTGTTGCTTGAATCCGCTGGAATTAAGGAAGAGGCATTGTTCGTTGGCCAAGGTCGCACCTTTCAAATTTGGTCGCCAGATCGCTACACGCCCTACAAAGCCGGAATAGAAAGCCAGGTTTCCGATGGCGAAAAGTCACTTTCAATATTTCCTTCTGCTGAGGTGCACGGTTGATGAAATTTTCCCACCACCCAGTAATGCTGTACGAGATGCTGCAGGCTCTTAATCCTGTTGATGGGGAGATATATTTAGACGCAACCTTTGGCGGTGGTGGCTATTCAAAAGCAATCCTTAATAAGGCTACTTGCATGGTTTGGGCAATCGACCGGGATCCAGATGCCGTAGCGCGAGCTGCAAAAATGTCAGAGCCACGGTTCACAATTCTACGTGGGAATTTCGGCGATATGGAGAATTTGTTGGCTGATCATAGGGTTGAACGACTAAACGGCATCGTTATGGATCTTGGGGTTTCTTCACCGCAAATTGATGACGCAGCGCGCGGTTTTTCTTTTCGTTACGACGGCCCGCTTGACATGCGTATGAGTCTGGAGGGGCCAACCGCAGCAGAACTCGTCAACAAAGCCGACGAAGAGAACCTCGCCGGAATAATAAGAATCTTTGGAGAAGAACGCTTTGCGCGCCGCATAGCGAAGGCTATAGTTGCAGCGCGAACTCATAAATCTATTGAGAATACCTACGCGCTTGTCGACATAATAAAATCTGCGGTGCCCAAAACTAAAGACGGGTTAAACCCAGCAACGCGCACCTTCATGGCGCTCCGCATTTATATAAATGATGAGCTTGGTGAGCTAGAACGTGCGCTTGATGCTGCTGAGCGGCTTCTCGCTCCAGGTGGACGGCTCGTGGTTGTTGCTTTTCACTCGTTAGAGGACCGCCGAGTCAAGCAATTCTTAGACTCGCGCACGGGCCATGGCATCTCAAGGTCACGCCACCTGCCACCNATTGATGTTGAAAATGAACCTACCTTTTGTCAGGCAAAACGCCGGGCACTGAAGCCTTCAAAAAGTGAGATCCAGATTAACCCGAGGGCGCGATCAGCGCGGCTCCGAATTGCGCATCGCACAGATATCGCAGCAGGTGGATTTTCGCCTTTTCAAAACTCATCCATTAAAGTTGGAGCATCAGCATGAAAGCCTTAAGCCTTACAGTTTGGCTCACACTCGCCGCTATGACTGGTTATGCAATGTTTCACATAACGTTCGAAGTTGAACGGTTGGAGTCAGAACTGAGAGATGTCAATCGCCTTTCGGAAAAGGGAAAGGACGAAGTTCACCATTTGAAAGCAGAGTGGAGCTATCTCAATCGTCCCGACCGGTTATCTGAATTGACGCGGAAATTTCTCCCAGATTGGGCTCCGCCTACGACCGATCAAATTATTGCAATTGATAATTTATCAGAAAATTTAGCCGATAGAGGAAAGCCCTCAAAAACAAAGCACCGTTTAAAAAAGCCAGAAAGGCGACGCTATGCAAAGCACTGATGGAAAAAAAGGATATCCTTTCATTCGTTCTGGAGGCGTCAATAAGCCTGCTGGGATACGAACTATCAATGATAGTTTTCAACCGTTTCATGCTGCCATCGAAACTGGTCGCAACCGACTCTTGATCGCGGCAACTGTAATCAGCCTTACCTTTGCCGCCATTGGCAGCAAACTCGTTGAACTTTCGATTCTTGGTAACGCTGGTAAAGTTGCTAGCAAAAACGGCATACATGCTACTAAGCANCAAGCGAGGTCAGACATATTAGATCGCAGCGGTAACGTTCTAGCAACCGACTTGACTATGGCCTCACTGTATGCGGACCCTTTCAATATTATTGAGCCAGCGAAGGCTGCTGCTGCGATAACTCGCACATTACCGGACCTTGATTCAAACAAGGTGCTCTCACTTCTAAAGCGCAAACGCAGGTTCGTCTGGATAAAACGCCATCTTAGTCCGAGACAGCAACAAGCAATACATCAGCTCGGAATTCCCGGACTTGAGTTCCGACGCGAATATAGGCGCGTTTATCCACACGGCACACTTATGGCGCATGCGCTAGGTTACGTCGACATTGACAATAACGGCATTGCGGGCATTGAAAAAAGTTTCAATACACGCCTTCAAAAGGAAAAACGCCCCGTACGCCTATCATTAGATGTACGAGTACAGCATAAGCTACGCACTGAACTGCTGACTAGCATGGCACGCTACCAGGCAACGGGGGCCGCTGGATTGGTGCTCGATGTAACTAACGGCGAGATTATATCAATGGTCTCACTTCCAGACTTCGATCCTAATATACCCGGGAAAGTTGTAGATGGGCGACACTTTAATAAAGCGAGTCTTGGCGTTTACGAACTAGGCTCCGCTTTCAAAATTCTAACCTCTGCTATTGCATTCAATGAGGGCATAATTACTTTTCGTGATGGTTACGACACCAGTAAACCTATACGCATTTCTGGTTTCACCATCAGAGATCACTATGGCAAAAATCGCTGGTTATCTGTGCCGGAAATTTTTATTTACTCTTCAAATATTGGGGCTGGTCGTATGGCTCTGGATATAGGGGCTCAAACCCAGAAACTATATTTCGGAAGACTTGGCTTGCTCGAACCGGCCGACACTGAGCTGCCTGAGATAGGGTTGCCCATTATTCCAACTAATTGGAGCCGCACCCAAGCTATAACGATTGGTTTTGGTCACGGAATATCTGTTAGCCCACTGCAATTGTCTGCGGCGGTGGCAGCATCCGTCAATGGCGGTGTTTTCTTCCAGCCCACGTTTATAAAGCGGAGCGAAAAAAATCTTTCCGATAGCGGCTTACGCGTCTTTACCGAGGCGACATCGAGTAAAATACGACGTTTACTAAGACTATCGGTGCTTGACGGAACCGGTAAAAATGCGGATGCGAAAGGTTATCTTGTTGGTGGCAAAACAGGAACTGCCGAAAAGAAAACGGGGGATGGCTACGATAAAGATATGTTGATTTCATCATTTGTAGGCGTCTTTCCCATGACAAAACCGCGTTACGCTATCTTCGCGATGCTCGATGAGCCCATTGGCACCAGAGAAACNTTTGGACGTGCAACGGGTGGTTGGGTTGCGGCACCTATAGTCAAACGAGTAGTTGAACAAATTGCGCCAATTTTGAGCATAGCTCCTCTTAACGAAGACAGCCAACAAATTCGGCGTACCCTTGCTATAGACGAGTACCAATCGAAAGTGGAGGCACGTACGCTTGCATCTTTCAAAGCTCATTGAAAAAGGAACGACTAAACTGCGACAAGGCTGGGCCGACGTAGAGATAAGCGGCCTCAGTGCGGACAGCAGGAATATTCGACCGGGGAATCTATTTGCTGCAATTCCTGGTGCTGCAATTGATGGACGCCGTTTCATAGACGAAGCAATTGCCAAGGGTGCAAGTGCAATTTTGGCACCTCCGAACACTCATCTCGATGCCTCACGCAAAAAGATACCGCTTGTTATCGAGGCAAACCCACGCCGCGCGCTTGCTAAAATTTCTGCCCGTTTCTTTAACACCCAACCCAAAACCACGGTCGCTATCACCGGCACCAACGGAAAAACCTCGGTAGCTCATATTACACAACAACTATGGAACAACCTTGGGAAAAAGGCTGCAAGCCTTGGTACTTTGGGTGTGGTTGGATCTTGCAACCTAAACCTCAGCAAGCTTACCACGCCGGATCCAATAGAGCTCCATCGTTTGCTTCACAATCTCGCCTCCAAAGGAATTAACCACCTAGCACTTGAAGCCTCGAGCCATGGCCTCAGCCAATACCGTCTTGATGGCGTCGATATTCAAGCAGCTGTCTTTACTAACTTTAGCCGTGATCATTTAGATTATCACAAAACTATGGCCGCTTATCTAGACGCCAAGCTTAGGCTTTTCCGCGAATTAGCGTGCGATGGCGGAACCGCTATTGCTTACTCCGGTGCCCCCGAGGCTGCTATCATTAAAGCTATTGCCAAGCGAAAACGCCAGAATTACATAAGTTATGGACCAGTTTCTGCCGACATTTCAGTTGTTGAGAAATGTCAAACAAATGATGGCTGGTCCGCAACCATTCAAGCATTCGGGAAAACCTATCCAGTAATGCTAGGTTTTGCCGAGAAATTCCAGATACACAATTTGCTCGCCGCAATAGCTTTGGTGCACTCAACTGGCACACCACTGAAAAATATCATCCCTAAAATTCAAACACTCATAGGAGTGCCGGGTCGGATGCAACCCGCTGGCAAGTCGATCGCCGGCGGCACAGTTTATATTGACTATGCCCATACGCCCGATGCTCTTAAGAATGCTCTCTTTGCATTACGGCCTCATATTACGAACAAACTTATATTGATCTTTGGCTGTGGCGGCGACCGTGACATTGGGAAACGCGCTGAGATGGGTGCAATAGCATGCCAGTTCGCTGACCGAGTGATTATTACTGATGACAATCCTAGAACTGAAGATGCTGGTGCCATCCGTCGCAGTATATTGAAAGGATGTATAAATGCCCGCGAAATAAGCGACCGGCGCGAAGCCATTGAAAATACTATTGCTCAATTAGAATGTGGTGATGGGCTCTTGATCGCTGGGAAAGGCCATGAAACGGGCCAGATAATTGGCAACGAAGTGTTACCGTTTAGTGACTTTGAAATAGCTAAAGCTGCACTAGGAGGTGCTCCGTGAGTACCCTATGGACACATATGGAGGCATCAAAAGCAACAGGCGGGAAAGCATATGGCGCTTGGCAAGCAAACGGTGTGTCAATCGACAGCAGGACTGCCAAAGCCGGTGACCTTTTCGTTGCAATTAAAGGACTAAATTTCGATGGTCATGATTATGTAACCTCAGCACTCGCGCGGGGTGCAGCAGCAGCGATGGTCACTCAAAGGCGTGCAAATTGGGACAAAAATATGCCTTTATTAGAGGTACCAGATGCTAATTCGGGACTTTCTGATTTAGGTCAATTTGCACGACAGCGACTCAGCAAGAAAGGCCGTATTATCGGTGTCACAGGAAGCGTTGGTAAAACCGGAATAAAAGAAGCGCTTCGGCATTGTTTGAGCCAACAAGCGCCTACTTCTGCGACTAAGGGAAATCTCAATAATCAATGGGGATTGCCACTCAGCCTCGCGCGNATGCCGGCTTCNACTGTGTATGGCGTTTTCGANATAGGCATGAGTCGNGCTGGAGAAATCTCTTCACTTTCCAAGGTCCTGCAACCCGAAATAGCAATTATCTCAAACATAGAAGCAGTTCANATTGAATTTTTTGACAGTGTTGACGATATAGCCAACGCGAAAGCTGAGATCTTTCATGGAATGGAAAAAAACGGGATTGCAATTTTGAACCGCGACAATCACTATTTCGCAAAACTCAAAAATCACGCCGAAATTGCCCATCTTTCCGAAGTAATCAGTTTTGGCAGCAGCAAANATGCAGATGCTCGGCTTCTGAATTTTAGTCTTGANACAAGCTTCACTACAGTCGAAGCAGATATCTGCGGTGAGATTTTAAAATATCAGATCGGAGCACCAGGAGACCATTGGGCTCTCAATAGCCTAGCCGTTCTAGCCGCTGTGAAAGCCAGCGGGGGCAATATTTTTCTTGCTGCAGACTCACTCAGTGAAATGCCCCAACTCAAAGGGCGTGGCGAATGCACTAAAATTTCAATACCTGGTGGCGACTTAATTCTCATCGATGAAAGTTATAATGCTAGCCCTGTTTCAGTTCGAGCTGCACTCAAAGTGCTGTCCAATATGCAGCCTAATCCACCTGGAAGAAGAATAGCTGTTCTTGGTGATATGCTTGAGCTGGGCGATTGCTCCAATGAGCTTCACGCAGAGCTCGCGGACGACATTGAAGAAGCCGGCGTAGACGTTGTTTTCACCGTTGGAAACAGAATGGCAGCGCTAGCAAAAAAACTGCCTGGCCAGATCATCTCATGGCATGAAATTACGAGCGATAAAATCATACCTAGGGTTGTAAGTGCGGTGCGAGCCGGAGACGTCATCACGATCAAAGGCTCATTTGGAAGCCGCATGGGACTAGTTGCAGATGCACTGAGAACTCTCTGCAAAGATAAAAGAGAGGAATTTAGATAGATGCTTTATAACCTCCTTGCCCCACTCGCCGATGATTTTGGGCCGCTAAATCTTTTCCGT
Organism: Rhodospirillaceae bacterium; assembly: GCA_002718015.1. Lineage (GTDB taxonomy): Bacteria > Pseudomonadota > Alphaproteobacteria > UBA8366 > UBA8366 > UBA8366. The sequence continues at coordinate 19,287 of PBCW01000057.1, read as the reverse complement.
TATCTGACCTTTCGCACTGGTGGTGCGATAATGACTGCACTGATNGTCAGCTTCATACTTGGCCCAACCATAATAGTGTGGCTCAAAGGACNACAAGAAGGAGCGACNAATATCCGCGAAGATGTACCTCCAGGGCATTTAAAAAAAGCAGGCACGCCAACNATGGGGGGCTTTCTCATCNTAATTGCTATTCTAACAAGCACGCTCCTTTGGGCTGACNTAAGCAACAACTATGTTTGGCTGGTTATATTGGTAACATTAGGCTTCGGGGCAATCGGATTTGCTGACGATTATTTGAAATTAACAGAAAAAACTTCAAAAGGTTTGAANGGGCGCACNAAGTTAGCATTAGAGATTTTAATGGCAACCGCGGCTGCATACTGGCTAACNTCAATTACTCCNGCACCCCTTGATGAAGGACTTACTATCCCATTTTTCAAAAATGTCCTGATTGATTTGGGCTGGTTCTTCATTCCCTTCGCTGTTTTTGTTGTAGTTGGAGCTTCAAATGCAGTGAATTTNACTGATGGCCTGGACGGCCTTGCTATTGTGCCCGTAATGATAGCTGCTGGCTGTTTCGGCATCATCTCNTATTTGGTTGGACACTTTGTCTATTCTGGTTACNTACAAATTTACCATCTACCCGGAACAGGNGAATTATCGATCTTCTGNGGAGCCCTTGTTGGGGCCAGCCTNGGATTTCTTTGGTATAATGCGCCGCCAGCCATGGTTTTTATGGGAGATACGGGNTCACTCGCTGTAGGTGCCGCTCTNGGTGCTCTCTCTGTTGTGACGAAACACGAATTAGTTCTTGCTATTATAGGCGGCCTNTTTGTACTCGAAACGATTTCGGTCATGGTGCAAGTCATCTCATTCAAACTAACTGGCAAACGAGTATTCGCTATGGCGCCTCTGCACCATCATTTCGAGAAAAAGGGCTGGGCAGAGTCAACAATTGTCATCCGATTTTGGATAATCGCCATGGTTTTGGCATTAATTGGCCTTTCAACTTTAAAACTGCGTTNAGGAAACTTTCTAAAAANTTATGGTTGATCTTTCATTACATANCGGCAAGACGATTGCANTGATGGGGCTCGGAAAGTCTGGCCTCGCGACTGCTCGAAGACTTTGTGATGCAGGAGCAAAGGTATTNGCGTGGGACGATTCTGAAATTGCAAGGCAAAGCGCTATGGATGCCGGCATCCCAATTTCCAANCTNATGTNTGATGATTGGACAGAAATAGATCACTTAATTCTAAGCCCGGGCATACCCCATACCCATCCGAAGCCACACGCTGNTGCCATNGCAGCNAAAAAGGCAGGNAAAAAGATAATTGGAGACANAGAACTCTTGATACGTGCCAACAAAGAAGCACGNGTGGTGGCAATTACTGGCACTAATGGGAAATCAACCACGACAGCATTAATTGGGCATATCCTAAAATCTGCGGGCATTGAGACTGGTATCGGTGGGAACCTTGGAACACCCGCCCTTGATCTGCCCGCATTAAATAAAAAGGGTGTGTATGTGTTAGAGCTATCCTCTTATCAGTTGGAGCTTACTCCATCACTATGTCCCCAAGTCGCCGTCTTGCTAAATATTTCTCCCGACCACCTGGACCGTCACGGTGGATTAGAGGGATATATCGACGCCAAGAGCCTTATATTCAAAAACCAATCAGCCGATGACACAACATTAATCGGCATAGACGAAGCAATNGGTNAAGGTTTATGTGACGATGTCAAGGCGAGGAATGAGCAGCAGGTCATTCCTCTCTCTGGNCACCAACAAGCTCAAGGTGGCATTTTTGCNGTCGACAGGGTGCTTTACGATGATCGCAACCATCGCAAANAGCCAATCGTNTCACTNAACGGTAGTAANAACTTACCAGGCAACCATAATGTCCAAAATGCTGCAGCAGCAGCGGGCACTGCATTGACACTTGGNCTCGCACCAAATATCATTGCCGATAGCATTCGAAGNTTTCCGGGTCTTGCCCACCGTCAACAATTAGCAGCAACTATTGATGGTGTGCGATACGTTAACGACAGCAAGGCGACAAATATAGACGCTGCNGCTCGTGCATTACATTCATATAAAAAGATCTATTGGATAGCAGGAGGACTTGCCAAAGAAGGTGGTCTTGATGGCCTATTGGATAAGATTGGTGCAGTCCGACATGCATTNCTCATAGGTGAAGCGGAACGAGAATTTGAGAAGGCNCTCAGNNATAAANTTCCTGTNACNTGCTGCGGTAAAATGGAAACCGCAATTTATGCAGCGCACAAGCTATCCCATCGCGAACGGCTCTCAAATGCAGTCGTGCTATTGTCGCCCGCATGCGCCTCCTGGGACCAATATAGCAGCTTCGAAGAACGAGGTTCCGAATTCTGCCGATTNACAGCTCAATTACCCGGAACTGAAAGAGAAATTTACTGGAGTGGCGATATGGNAGGCTCAGCTTGATGCCTGCTTTCGCTCGCTCAGATNCATCTGTACTCGGCCGTTGGTGGTGGACTGTAGACCGNTTATCCTTGTTGGTTGTTGTCGCATTAGCTGCTTTTGGCCTTTTACTNGCGGCCTCAGCTAGTCCGTCGGTGGCGGAACGCCTGGGCCTTAATTCCACCTATTTTCTNAGNCGCCANGCNCTCTACTTATNTCCAGCTTTAGTATTAATGTTCTCCATCTCTCTTTTAAATATAATTCAGGTTCGGCGGGTTGGCCTATTAATTTTTGCGGGCTCCTTCGGTTTACTTTGTGCAACCCCGTTAATTGGCACAGAGGTCAATGGNGCTATGCGTTGGATAAGCNTTGCAGGCTTTTCCTTGCAGCCGTCTGAGTTTATCAAGCCTGGTTTTGCTATATTTTCNGCTTGGATTTTTTCAATTAGCAGGCTNANGNAAAACATGCCTGGCGCTAGAATTGTCTTTTGTAGTTATGCGTTGNTTGTTGCNTTGCTGATGGTTCAGCCAGACTTNGGCCAATCGGTNATTGTAACTGCTATTTGGTTTTCGCANTGGTTCCTTGCAGGCTTGCCGATAACCATGATTTGCGGGTTAATATTATTGACCACAATATTTCTGTTTGGCGCTTATATATCTTTCCCACACGTAACCAGTCGCATTGATCGGTTTATTGACCCTAAGACCGGTGATACCTATCAAATTGATAGGGCATTGGAAGCATTCACAAATGGCGGGATTCTAGGAACTGGCCCGGGACAAGGAATTGTCAAAACACGTCTGCCCGATGCACACACAGACTTTATATTTGCTGTGGTTGGCGAGGAATTTGGTCTACTTGCTTGTCTCGTCTTGGTGATAGCATTTGCCTTTGTTGTTCTTCGCGGACTATTCCGCCTGATGCGTGAAACGGATCTCTTTGTTGTATTGGCCGCAGCTGGATTGCTTGTACAATTTGGAATTCAAGCACTTATAAATATGGGTTCTACAGTCAACCTCCTGCCAACTAAGGGTATGACACTACCCTTCATTTCCTATGGCGGTTCCTCACTGTTTGGATTAGCTGCTGGAATGGGAATGGCGCTAGCTTTAACTCGTGCTCGTCCTAAAGGTGTTGAATGAACAGAACCGAAAAAACAGCTGTTCTTGCTGCCGGCGGCACTGGGGGACACCTATTTCCAGCTGAAGCTTTAGCTGAACAATTGGGACGCCAAGGGGTTCGTTTGAGCTTAATTACTGACACGCGTGCGACAGAAATCAGCGGTGCACTTGCTAACGCAGACATCTATCGTATCAGTGCAGCCGGTGTTAGCGGACGTAGTATAATTCGCCGTCTATGCGCCATTTTTGGCCTATGTTTTGGCTTCATTCAAGCCATACTATTTCTACGCACGATTAAACCGGATGTTGTGGTGGGGTTCGGGTCATATGCATCTTTTCCTACAGTGGCGGCCGCAACATTACTAGGTTGTCGCACAGTCATCCACGAACAAAACGCCATACTTGGCCGTGCAAATCGATTTTTAGCCCCCAGAGTAACGCGAATAGCTACCGCCTTTGAATTTGTTTCAAATCTTAAAGCAAAAGACCGACGGAAAATGGTGTGGACAGGAAATCCGTTGCGCCCCGACATAGTCGCAATATCGCATAAGCCGTACCCAAAATTCGACCAGAACTCGAATATCAATATATTGATTTTTGGCGGAAGTCAGGGCGCAACAATTTTTTCAAATATTGTCCCTAAAGCTTTGCTGCTGCTGCCACAAGAAATGATGATACGAATTCGTGTCGTCCAGCAATGCCGAGACGAAGATGTGGCCAGAGTTCAGAAAATTTATAGAAAAGCGAATATAGAGGCAATCGTTGAACCATTCTTCAATGATATCGCAACCCACATTAGTTGGTCTCACCTTGTAATCTGCCGAGCCGGTGCGTCTACACTTGCGGAATTAGCCGCGGCTGGAAGGCCAGCGATTTTAGTGCCTTTTCCCCATGCAATAGACGACCATCAGACACGTAATGCACAAGGTCTCTGTGATGCAGGAGGTGGATGGATGATTGCGCAAGATGCTTTCACGGCCGGGACACTAGCGAGCCGCCTCGAGGCACTCTGTTCAATCGAACACACACTTACGATGGCAGCTGAGTGCGCGACCAGAATAGGTGTGTCAAGCGCTGCCGAGCGACTGTCGAGTTTAGTTATGGAAACATTAGATCCTGATCAAATAAGCCGGACANAGAANAGGTCNGNTATATGAATGCCTTACCTCTTANTATTGGCCTGGTTCATTTCGTTGGGATAGGGGGAATCGGNATGTCCGGCATCGCCGAAATACTNCATAATCTAGGGCATCAGGTGCAAGGCAGCGATATCTCAGAAAACCAAAATGTCANTCGACTCAGGGNGTTGGGGATTAAAATTCATCTGGGCCACCACGAGGACAATATTAATCAAGCCAGCGTAGTTGTGATTTCTTCGGCTATAAAAATAGAAAATCCAGAAATCGCAGCAGCNCGCACGCGCCGCATTCCAGTGGTCCGTCGCGCTGAAATGTTAGCTGAATTAATGCGCCTTAAATCGTCAATTGCAGTTGGCGGTACTCACGGAAAAACNACTACTACATCAATAATCGCTGCAGTTCTTGATGGTGCAGGGCTTGATCCTACCGTTATAAATGGNGGCATAATAAACTCTTATGGAACGAATGCACGGCTTGGAGATGGAAAGTGGATGGTGGTTGAGGCTGATGAGTCCGATGGAACCTTTATCCGTCTGCCTGCTACCATCTCCGTAGTCACCAATCTTGACCCGGAACACCTCGATTTCTACGGTGATTTCGAGACGGAGAAAGATGCTTTCCACCGCTTCATAGCGAATATTCCCTTCTATGGATTTGGAGTTCTTTGCATAGATCATCCAGAGGTCCAGAATCTGATAGGCAGAGTCTCGGATAGGCGTTTGGTTACCTATGGCTTCAGCCCACANGCAGAAGTCCGAGCAATCAACCTCNCACCGGGGGCTGTTGGTGTTACATTTGAGGTNATGATTACGCGACCGGAAGGGTCAANGCATTTTGCCAACCGTATATGTTTGCCAATGTTTGGTGAACACAATGTTCTTAATGCACTAGCTGCCATCGCAATCGCTACAGAGCTTGAGATTGATGAAAAAGTAATTTTGAGAACACTAGCCGGTTTTGAAGGAGTTAAGCGTCGCTTCACAAAAATAGGTCAAACAGGTGGCGTCGCGATTATCGATGATTANGGGCACCATCCAGTTGAAATTACTGCAGCACTAAAAGCTGCCCGATCAGCGAGCCAAGGATGTATTATCGCAGTTATCCAACCGCACCGCTTTAGNCGTATTAAAGAATTATTTGAAGAATTTTGTACCTGCTTCAATGATGCGGATACAGTAATTATTGCTGATATTTATTCTGCGGGNGAACAACCTATCCCCGGGATAGACAAGTTANCCCTTATTGATGGGATNAAATCACGCGGCCATAGAAACGTTTTGGCCTTAGANAAGCCCACTGAATTACCCGNGCTGATACATTCAATTACTAATGCNGGCGATCTAGTTATTTGCTTAGGGGCNGGTAACATCACTACATGGGCCACGGGCCTGCCTGATGCCCTCGCTGAACACCAAGCAGCCGCAGGGAAGGTAGATTGATGATGATATCCCAAACACATAGGAGGAAAAATACACCCAAAAACCTCCCTCCTGTGCGTGGAGAATTACTTTTTGGCGAAGACTTGGCTCGTTATGCTTGGTTTCGAGTAGGTGGTCCTGCCGAAGTTCTCTTCCGCCCGGCCGACACTAAAGATNTGCAAGAGTTTCTGCAAAATGTTCCAGCAAAACTCTCAATTACTGTTATCGGGGTCGCGTCAAACCTCNTCATACGTGACGGAGGCGTTCGTGGTGTAGTGATACAGTTACGAAAACCATTTAATACTATCTCGCTCACCAAAGATNCCATCACAGNGGGAGCCGGAGCCCTTGATATAANTGTTGCACGATATGCGCTTTCCAATGGACGCAAGAANTTAGAATTCCTGTCAGGGATTCCCGGCACCATCGGTGGAGCACTACGNATGAATGCAGGTGCTTATGGATCTGAACTTAAGGATATTCTTATCAGCGCNGAGGCTATTGATCGAGAGGGCAATATACATACGGTAAACAATGATGAACTTNAGCTCACTTACCGCCACTGTCACGCACCTAAAGATTGGATATTCCTCAAAGCGAAACTGGCTGCAGTGCCAGGTAAAAAGGAAAAAATAGCTGCTAAAATGTCNGAGATCGCTGAAGCTCGTGCGCATAGTCAACCAATAAGACAACGCACGGGAGGTTCGACATTTAAAAATACTTTNGAGAAACCGGCTTGGCAGCTCATCGATGAGGCTGGATGCCGTGGCCTNCGCGTGGGCGAGGCNCAGGTTTCTGAGCACCACTGNAACTTCCTTATCAATTGCGGCCGNGCGAAAGCATATGATCTGGAACACCTTGCCATCGAAGTGCGCCGCAGAGTCCAGGAACAATCCGGAGTACTGTTGCAATGGGAACTTGATCGAATTGGTCTTGAAGAAGAGGGGGNCAATTCGTGAGCCAAAACAAAGATAAACACATAGTAGTATTAAAAGGGGGTTGGTCTGCCGAACGAAAAGTCTCATTGGACAGTGGCAAAGCATGTGCCAACGCACTAAAGACAATAGGCTACAGAGTCACTGAGATCGATATCAAACGCGACTTGACCCAACTTCTAAACGCTCTCAAACCCAAACCGGATATCGTTTTCAATGCGCTTCATGGAAGATATGGTGAGGATGGCTCAATATCCGCCATTCTAAATATNCTTGAGATTCCCTATACGCATTCTGGGCTGCTACCTTCAGCGCTAGCTATGGACAAATTCCAAGCTAAACGGCTNCTGCTGACAGCTGGAATACCGTTTCCAGCCGGTACTATTACCGACCGCGAAACCCTTGCCTGTCGTCTTCCTATTGANCCGCCGATTGTTGTAAAGCCAATANACGAAGGCTCNAGCNTAGGAGTCCANATNATTCGNGAAAANNCATCTTTTGTCNATTTTGATCAATGGCAGGAGGGCCAAAAATTATTAGTTGAAGAATTCATCCCTGGACGGGAACTAACAGTGGCAGTGATGGGTGATAAAGCTCTGGGCGTCACCGAATTACAGCCAAAGTCAGATTTCTATGATTTTGAAGCGAAGTATACTGATGGGAAAACAGTNCATAAGTGCCCCGCTCTTATCGACGACAATGTCTCAGCTNAAGCTATGAAATACGCAGAATTAGCGCATAAAACCCTTGGCTGTAGGGGGATAAGTAGATCCGACTTTCGGTACAATGATACTGCTGGAGAACCCGGGAAACTTTTTATGTTAGAGGTCAATACTCAGCCTGGNATGACTTCNCTTTCCCTTGTACCAGAGCAAGCTGCTATGGCTGGCATAACTTTTGCTNGGTTNGTTGAGTGGATGGTTAAGCAAGCGAGGTTTGATTAGTGAGACGCAATANGGATGAAAATACCAGTAAGAATGCTGNGAAAGTTCCATCTATTCAGCGTGAAAGGGCTTTGATAGTNCCTTTNCGCNCNAAAACAATGCTTCTCTCAATTACAGCTCTAGTNATTCTAGTTAGCTGTAGTGCTGGTATCGCAGTAATTCGGTATACNGGGGCGGGTAATGCTCTGTTTGAGGCGGTTAATCAAATTNAGAAGAATACTGCGACTNCNCTTGGACTTACTATNAATGAAGTTTTAGTCACTGGCAGAAATAAAATATCTCGGAGTGAACTAATTNCAGTCCTGAAAATTCGTCGCGGAGACCCGATCCTCGGGTTTGACCCGCACGCCGCACGGGAACGGCTGCTATCTATTNGCTGGGTTGCAGATGCGGATATTCANAGGCGATTACCNAANACCATATATGTGCGTATTACTGAACAAAAACCNGCTGCNATATGGCAACATAATGGCAAATTTAAATTAATTGCCCGGAATGGCAAAGTAATTAGCAAGAAGATTTCAACACAGCATAGAGCTTTGAAAGTGTTAGTCGGAGAGGACGCGCCAACATACGCAGCAGAATTAATAAAAATGCTCGAGACAGAGCATGATTTAATGAAGCAAGTCACCCACGCAACTCGGGTTGGCTCTCGTCGTTGGAACCTACTTCTAAAACAAGGAATTGATGTACGACTACCAGCCGAACATGCCGAAACAGCATGGCGCTATCTCGCAAATTTGCAGCGAAAACATCGGATTCTGCAACAGGAAATCCGAGCGGTTGACTTACGTGTACCCAATCGATTGACGGTTCAAGTCTTACAGAAACAAACGAGTACACTAGCTGGGAATGAAACATGACTCGAACGAAACTGTCTATGAACATAGGAGTTAATTAGTCTTGGCACAAGATGAAGTGATAAGTGCATTAGATATTGGCAGCAGCAAAATTACCTGTTTTATCGCCGAAAATGACTCCGTTAATGGACTAAGGGTTCTCGGAATAGGTCACCATGCGAGCAACGGAGTAAAAGCAGGTAATATTGTAGATATGGACTCAGCTGAAACGGCTGTACGAGCAGCAGTCACAGGTGCTGAAGAGATGGCTGAGAAAACAGTTCGCAAGATTACTGTGAATATGAGTGCAGGCCTAATGCAAAGTTCAGTAACCGAGCACCGAGTCCCTGTTAGCGGTGCGACAATTTCAGAGAGCGATCTTAACAAATTATTGATGGAGTGCCGATCAACACAAGATACACAAGACCGCGCCCTTGTTCATGCTATCCCTGTCGGGTTCGATGTTGATGGAGAATCCGGCATTCATGACCCTCGAGGCCTGCACGGCCGAGAACTTGGTGTGAAAATGCATAGTGTTTCTATCACCACCTCAGCATTACATAATCTTGCAACCTGCATTTTACGCTGTCACTTGGAGTTACGTGATCTTGTTATAACGCCATACGCGGCGGGCCTTGGGTGTTTGGTCGAAGACGAGTTAGACCTAGGGGCAACCATCGTTGACATGGGCGCGGGCACTACTAGCCTTGCAATCTTTTTTGACGGTACTCTCATTCACGTTGATTCAATCCCATTAGGAGGTTGGCACATAACCAGCGATATCGCCCGCGGTCTGTCAACNCCTATTAATCANGCTGAGCGCATTAAAACACTGTATGGAAGCTGCGAGGGNATGCCATCAGACGAGCGTACTATGATTGCTGTCCAGCAAATTGGGGAAGAGGATGCGATTGCACCCGAGCAAGTTCCCAAATCTATGCTAACTGGAATTATAACGCCGCGTGTCGAAGAAATACTTGAAATTGTGCGCTCCCAGCTCCTAGCGAGCGGGCTCGATAAAATTGCCGGACGCCGTGCGGTTCTTACCGGAGGAGCCTGCCAACTAGAAGGCATTCCTGAGTTGGCATCAAAAATCCTTAAAAAACAGGTGCGCATTGGGCGCCCTCGCGGTATCGCTGGGCTAGGCGATGCTATGAATGGCCCNGCTTTTTCTGTAAATGCGGGNTTGTTGGCCTTCGCCATCGATGATCAAGGCGAAATACGACAAATCGCAAATGAAACCTACACAACAAGTGGTGGCCTACTCGGCCGCCTTGGAGGTTGGTTCCGTGAGAACTTCTGACCTCCCATACAAGTTTCGTATGTTTTCTCATNTCCGAGANAACAACGGAATGCCAGCTTACGCTGGTAACCCCTGGCACCTCAAAATAAAGTGGAGGCTCTGATGACCATTAAGTTATCGATGCCCATTTCAGAACAACAACTGAAACCAAGGATCACAGTAGTCGGTGTTGGCGGCGCNGGTGGAAACGCTGTCAACAACATGATTAGCTCGAGCCTTGAGGGCGTAGAATTTCTCGTTTGTAATACGGACTCACAAGCGCTTGATCAATCAATCGCAGAAAATAAATTGCAACTCGGGGTGTCTATNACCCAAGGCTTGGGGGCAGGTGCCCGACCTGAAGTAGGTCGAGCAGCAGCTGAAGAAGTACTTGATACCATCCTCGATCAGGTCATCGGAAGCCACATGTGCTTTGTTACAGCGGGTATGGGCGGAGGTACNGGCACTGGAGCAGCTCCCGTCATTGCCCGAGCTGCNAGAGAAAACGGCATATTGACTGTCGGTGTCGTTACCAAGCCATTTCATTTCGAAGGCGCCCAACGCATGCGTACCGCAGAAAAGGGAATTGAAGAATTAGCACAATATGTTGATACTTTGATTATCATTCCAAATCAGAATCTTTTTCGAATAGCAAATGAAAAAACTACATTTGCCGAAGCCTTTAATATGGCTGATGAGGTTCTTAATTCAGGCGTTCGCGGCGTCACTGATCTTATGGTAATGCCCGGTTTGATAAATCTCGACTTTGCAGATATTCGGACTGTAATGAGCGAAATGGGTAAAGCAATGATGGGCACGGGTGAGGCCGAAGGCGACAGTCGCGCCATCGATGCAGCGGAATCCGCTATCTCAAATCCATTACTTGATGACATCACAATGGAAGGAGCCAAGGGTGTGCTTATTAACATAACAGGCGGCCCAGATATAACGCTATTTGAAGTGGATGAGGCGGCAAACCGTATTCGGCAGGAAGTCGATGACAATGCTAATATTCTCTTTGGATCGACGTTTGAAGATACTATGGAGGGGAAAATTCGCGTTTCAGTTGTAGCGACAGGCATTGATGTTGATTCAGCAGCTCAACCGCGACCGATAGTGAAAGAAAATGAGCAGTCCAATACCGGTGGAGACTTGGGAGAGAACAGGACCTCAACCGCGGAACCCACGCCGATTGAATTGGCGGTGGAAGCCGCTAAACAATTGGATTCCAACGAAGCATCTCACTCTAAAGATGCGCTTGGCCGGCTTGAACAATTTGAAAAAGACGAAGGATCACTATCATCGCCAACATCTATGCCGGGAAAGGTTAAAATTGCTCAAAATCTGGCCAACTCCGAACCTACGATCCGCGACCCATTCATTCCTCCCCAACCAGTAGATGTTGGGATATCGTTAAGCGAAGAGAATGAACTTGATCCATTCAGTGAAGCTGACTTTACAAATGCACAAAACGTCAAGGATCGATCACAGAAAAGAAAACGGCCCAGTTTCTTTAAAAGACTAACAGGGGCAGCGAAGCGTGAGGAGGAATATCAGCGTCTGGCAATGACGGCAGAGCTCAACCGCCAGCATGCAAAAACAGCGACAAGAGAGCCGATATCTTCTAAAGCTCTAGGGCCCTATGCCACCCCTACTCAAGAAAGTGCTACTGAACCTTCCGTGTCAACGCCAAAGTCAGAGACCACGACGGAGAGATCTTCCCATTCAAACAGTAGTCCACCGCCTGACATGCAAGTTGAAGAAATATCGATCACTACCGCAGCTCCAGAAATAAAAGCTGCGCAGAGCTCACCTTCAGCGCCTGTCAGCATACCGCAAAAAGTGCCTGTATCTAGTCCGGAAACTTCGTTCCCAGAAGAATTGTCGAAGGAAGCCGCTCCAACCGATCAATTCTCTTTATCTCAAGCTGAAACAGAAATGCTCGAAATACCAGCTTTCCTTCGTAGACAGGCAAATTAGGACGCGTTGACAACTCAACGCATAACAGATGGCAGCCGCGCGAGCTCAGTGCGGCTGCTACCATCCAGACATTGAAGAAACAAATAGTAACAAAGAGTGATTTGAGGCCCAAAGCGGAGGTTGTTAAACCATGTACCGTGCTCTTGTGATAACACTTACGGACGATGCGCGAATGTCCTACCGAGCTATCACGTGGGGCTAGTACCATGTTGCAAATCAAAGCACCAGTAACACCTTTTGAGACAAGCATGCGCCAAACAACAATTGAAAACGAAGTTCATTGCTCGGGTATAGGTCTTCACTCTGGCAAAGAAGTTTCAATGGCACTCCATCCAGCGGAAGCGAATACGGGTATTATCTTTCGACGTCTTGATGTCCCAGACAATAGATCAAAAATACCAGCCCTTTTCGATCAGGTCATTGATACTCGTTTATGCACTACACTTGCGAATGATAAGGGTACTTCAGTTTCAACTATTGAACACCTTATGGCTGCGTTAGCTGGGTGCCAGATTGATAATGTAATTGTTACTATTGATGGAAGCGAAGTGCCAATTATGGATGGCAGTGCAGGACCCTTTGTATCTCTTATTGAGTGCGCTGGGATTGTAGAATTAGACCCGCCGCGAAACATAATACAGATCTTGCATGAAGTCTCAGTCAATGAAGGAAATGGTAGAGCTTCTATTTCCCCAACAAGCCATCGGCGCTCTAGCCTAAACATCAATTTAAATATCGATTTCGATAATGCAGCGATAGGGTACCAAACGCTTCTCATCAGCCTGTCATCTTGGAATTTCAAACAAGACATATGCCACGCCCGTACATTCGGATTTTTAGAGGATGTAGAAGCGCTTCGGCAAGCAGGCCTTGCCCAAGGTGGTTCGCTAGATAATGCGATTGTTATAAGTGGAAACGGTATCCTTAACAAAGATGGCTTAAGATATGATGATGAATTCGTTAGGCACAAGGCCCTAGATTGTATTGGAGATCTTTACTTGGCTGGTAATCAGATAGCTGGATGTTTTTCTGGATATCGCACTGGGCATGGCATTCATAACAAATTACTGCGTCGTTTATTTGCAGATCGTGAGGCTTGGAGACTAGTCCCTGTGGATGAATTGACAGAAATTCGTGCTCCACATTGGAATGTCGAAAGCCAAAGAGCAATCGCCTGAGTAACAGTACACCACAATACCCGGCAATCATCAAGAAAACCTGTTAGTATGAATATGTCCCGGGGAGTGGTATGTATAAGTGTAGCTAACGCAAACTGATTGCTTATTACCCCTTTATTGTCATTAAATAAATTTGCCTAACAAAGGTCTGAACCCTTATGAAAGTGAGACACAGCCTACCTTATTTTTTTAAAATTTGTATGTTGCCTGCCCTATCAGTCCTTACTGCCATTCTTTTAATCGGGTGTAGCGACACCATGGACTCTATATTCGGAAAGCCTGAGGACGAAAAAAAACTAGCGCCACGAACGGTAGAGCAAATCTATAATGACGCTATGGACCACTTGCACGGGGGCTGGTACGAAACAGCTGCGGAACACTTCGACGAAGTGGAGCGTCAATATCCTTATTCTGCTTGGGCAACAAAATCCCAACTGATGGCTGCCTATTCGCAGTACTTAAAAAACCACTACGACGAAGCCATAATTTCACTAGATCGCTTCATTGAGCTTCATCCGGGTAACCGTGATGTAGCCTATGCTCATTACCTAAAAGCCCTGAGTTATTACGAACAAATATCTGACGTAGGGCGAGACCAAAAAATGACACAGCTAGCGCTCAAATCACTCAAAGACGTAGTGCGCAGGTATCCAAAAACGCCTTATGCACGCGATGCGCGCATAAAAATTGACCTAACAACTGACCACCTTGCCGGGAAAGAAATGAACATTGGTCGATATTATCAACGTAAAGGTGAATTTCTCGCCGCGATAAATCGCTTCCGACGTATTATTGAACGTTATCAGATGACAAGCCAGACTCCCGAGGCACTGCACCGTCTAACAGAATGCTACCTTGCTCTCGGCATTACTGATGAGGCGCAAATGGCAGCCGCAGTATTAGGGCACAACTATCCCGGTAACTCATGGTACAAAGACAGCTTCGCCCTCCTCGAAGGGCAAAGGCTCAGACCTCTCAAAAAAGATGGTTCATGGCTTAGCTGGATGTGGGATTGGGCATTATAGGGGTGANATCATGCTGATGACGCTCAGCATTNATAATGTNGTCCTTATCAAANNATTNGAAATATCCTTTGCTCGAGGTTTATCAGTACTAACTGGAGAGACTGGAGCAGGGAAATCCATATTATTAGATGCTTTAGGGCTGGCCTTGGGTGCACGCTCCGATTCAAATCTTTTACGCCTAGGGAGCGAGCAAGCAACCGTTATCGCAGAATTCTCAGCATGTCCTGGCGACCCGCCCACTACTCTCCTTCACGAGAATGACATTGAGCACGATGGAATTATTTTATTACGTCGCGTACTTGGCATGAATGGCCGCACCCGAGCATTTGTAAATGACCAACCGGTAAGTATAAATTTTCTTCGCAGAGTCGGCGAGTCACTCGTGGAAATTCAGGGTCAATTCGACGAACGCGGCCTTATGGATCAAAATACACACCACGCTATTTTGGATGCCTTTGGCAATCACCAAGAGATGGTTATGGCTACACGTGCATCATTCTTAGCTATGAGAGATGCAAATACCAAATTAGTCCAGGCAAAAGCAGCCCTCAAAAAAGTCCAAGAAGACGAAGAATATCTTCGTCATTCAGCCGATGAGCTTATAAAACTTAATCCGGTTCTAGGGGAGGAAACAGAACTTACCAATTTGCGGCAACTTTTGACGTATTCTGAAAAAATACTATCGGCGGCAAATGAAGCTTTTACAGAACTAGAGGGTGAATCTGGTGCCGAAAATAAGCTCAGGAAAGCGCTGAGTAGTCTTGAACGCTGTTCTAAAATAGCAGGTGATACGCTAAAACCTGCGATAAATATCATCGAGCGTGCCTTAATTGATACTGAAGAAGCAATGGCAAATTTACGGGACACAGCGGACGGGGTCGACTTAGATGGTAAACGCCTAGAGAAAATTGAGGACCGTTTACATGCACTACGCGACGCTGCTCGAAAACACCGAGTCGAAGTTGACGCATTGCCTGAGTTAAAAAATATGCTCGAATCAAAGGTTTCACTAATCAACGACCAATCCGATCACTTGGTAGAGCTCCAACAATCTTTAGAGGCCGCCCGCGAAAACTTTATCAATCGTGCTAATGATCTGCGACAAGAACGATATCGATCAGGCAACATACTCGATAACTCAGTTAACGAAGAATTGATTCCACTTAAATTAGAGAAAGCCTCCTTCGAAACAAGAATCAAAGAGCTTCCAGAACAAAAATGGGGTGAAACAGGGATGGATAGTGTAAGCTTTTTAGTTAGCACCAATCCCGGGACTCCCTCCGGCCCATTATCAAAGATTGCATCGGGTGGAGAGCTATCTCGGTTTATGTTGGCCCTACGTGTTGTTGTCACAGCGAAAGGCGGACCAGACACCTTAATCTTCGATGAGGTAGATAGCGGGATAGGCGGAGCAACCGCTGATGCAGTTGGCGCCCGTTTGGCGGACCTTGCTCAAAAACTACAGGTTTTAGTGGTAACACATTCTCCACAAGTTGCTGCCCGTGGAAATAGCCACTTCAAAGTCGCGAAGTATTCAACCAGTGAAGACACAGTCACGAATGTTCAGGAGCTTTTTGAAGAAGAAAAATGTGAAGAAGTTGCGCGCATGCTCTCGGGCAAAGAAGTAACAAATGAAGCCCGGGCCGCTGCCAGCAAACTGCTTCAGGAGAAAAATTCGTGACGCCTAAGCCAATCTCAGAGTTAAGCGATGACGAAGCAAGAGCAGAACTCGAACGACTTGCCAAAGAGATCGCTTATCATGATCGCCTGTATCATACAGAAGATGCGCCTGAGATATTGGACGGTGATTACGATAAACTCCGCCGCAGGAATGAGGCTATCGAGTCTCAGTTTCCTACTCTAGTACGAGCGGATAGCCCTAGTAGAAAAATTGGGGGGGCAGTTTCGGCACGATTTAAAAAAGTTGAACATTCAATTCCGATGCTTTCGCTCTCAAATGCGTTCAGTGGCAATGATGTTTTAGAATTTGATAATCGTATTCGACGTTTTTTAGGGCTTGAATCCGGAAAAAAAATCCACCTTGTAGCCGAACCAAAAATAGATGGCCTTTCTGCCACATTGCGTTACGAACGCGGGCAATTTGCCTTAGGTGCTACTCGGGGTGACGGCACCGTTGGCGAGGAGGTAACCCAAAACCTACGCACTATTTCTGACATTCCCAATGCACTTCCCCCTGATGCAGGGTCCATTCTTGAAATACGTGGAGAAGTCTATATGGCTAAAAGCGATTTCCACGCGTTAAATGCTAGACAGAAGACATCAAAACAAAAACAATTTTCTAATCCTCGGAATGCTGCAGCTGGCAGTTTGCGCCAACTTAACCCTGATATTACGGCCAAAAGGCCATTACGGTTTTTTGCCTACAATGCCGGCGAGCAATCCTCACCTATCAGCGACACACAATGGGGTTTCCTCCAAACTTTAAAGCGTTGGGGTTTCCAAGTTAACCCACTTACACGACGCTGTACATCAATTGAGGAAATACTTTCTGCATACAATGAAATCGGTGCGAAACGAAGCGAGCTCGACTATGAGATAGATGGAGTCGTCTACAAGGTTGATAATCTTGATTATCAGAACCGTCTTGGAACAGTAAGCCGCGCACCACGGTGGGCGGTGGCGCATAAATTCCCTGCGGAGCAGGCTGATACGGTCTTGGATAAGATAAACATACAAGTTGGCCGTACCGGAGCATTAACGCCCGTCGCTCATTTGAGACCAGTCTCTGTCGGTGGAGTGTTGGTAAGCCGTGCAACTCTTCACAATGAGGATGAAATTGAGCGGTTGGGCGTAATGCCGGGCGATACCGTACGCATTCAACGTGCGGGTGATGTGATCCCGCAGGTAGTCCAGCGTGTCTCAGCAGGTTGCGGCAAGGCTTTCGAATTTCCCACACACTGTCCAGTATGCCGAAGCGCTGCAGTGCGCGAACCTGACAAAGCAGTTCGGCGGTGCACAGGTGGATTTAATTGCCCCGCACAAACAGTTGAGCGCTTGAAACATTTCATTTCACGTGATGCCTTCGATATAGAGGGTTTGGGTGCCACACATATCAAAGATTTTTATGCTGATGGTATTATAAATAAGCCAACAGATATTTTTAATTTAAAGAATCAACGCAAAGCTCTCTTGTGCCGCGATGGCTGGGGGGAACAATCAACGTCAAAATTGCTTCAGAATATCGAGGAGCGACGGCGAATTTCCCTTGATCGTTTTATCTATGCTCTTGGCATTCCCTCAGTGGGCCGCGTCACCGCCAAGCTATTAGCAAAGCATCTTGGATGCTTCGCTATGTTAAGAGAAATTGCTCCTGCAGCCATTGACACTAATGCGACAAGTCATCAACAACTCCTCAGTATTGATGGCTTAGGCCCCGTTGTGACAAAGGATATTGCAGACTTCTTTTCTAATGAGAAAAACCAAGAGCTCCTTGATGACCTCAATACCATACTAGAGATACAAGATTTCTCAGCACCTGACTTCAACGGCGGACCTATCTATGGCAAAATCATAGTGTTTACCGGCACCCTCGAAAAAATGAGCCGGAATGAAGCGAAGGCACGGGCCGAAGAGTTCGGCGCAAGGGTGACCGGCTCAATCTCTAAAAAAACTGATTTTGTTGTCGCCGGCAGCAAATCAGGAACCAAAGTTGAGAAAGCAGCAGCCCTGGGGGTCAAAATACTTAATGAAAAAGAATGGCTGTCAATACTTGATATCTAAAATCTATTTTTCGTGTTTTCTCTACGAGAACTTTTTACACCTCTAGGAATACAAAAAATGCGACTTACATTGGTGTCCTTTACGCCTCATGTTTGAAGTGGTCGTGTTGCAGTTTTTAACCATTGAGCTGTCTCGGATTCTACCATTGGCTCAATCAATTGACGCACTAAAGAATGGTAATTGTCCAACCATTCTATTTCACTCGATGTGAGCAATGATCGTTCCACCAGACGTGTATCTATTGGGACACACGTCAAAGTGTCGAGGCCCAGCCATGCTCCCACACCGCACCCGTTTTCATCACGCTCACAAACTACGACGAGATTTTCGATTCTCACACCAAACTCACCGGCTTTATAATATCCTGGTTCATTGGAAATAATCATGCCAGCTTTAAGCGGTACTCCGCCGGGTGCTTTCGAAATTCTGTGAGGGCCTTCATGAACGCATAAATAGGAACCAACCCCATGGCCCGTTCCGTGATCGTAATCTAATCCTGCCTTCCACAGGGGTACCCGCCCAAGAGTATCAAGCTGGCTTCCGCGGGTGCCAACAGGAAACTCAACCGAAGCAACTGCAATATGCCCTTTCAAGACCCTCGTAAAACGATCCCTCTCTTCACAAGATGGTCTACCACCATCTGAACCCTCAATATAGACGGTACGAGTTACATCAGTGGTGCCATCCAAATATTGGGCGCCGGAGTCAATCAAATACAAATCACCGGGCTTGAGACGTTTGTTCGTTTGCGGTGTCACATCGTAGTGGACGATTGCAGCATTAGCACCCGCAGCAGATATTGTCCTGAAGCTAAGATCTCGAATCAAGTCGCAACGAGATCGGCATGCTTTTAGGTATTCACTGGCACTGATTTCTGAAACTTCGCCCCTAGGTGCCATTTTGTCGAGCCAGGCCAAAAAATTAACCATTGCCACACCATCTCTGATATGGGCCGCACGCGACCCTTTCACCTCAATATTGTTTTTGCAAGCTTTAGGCAGTGAACACGGATCTTTTCCCATTATTACGCATGCACCAGATTTCTGTAGGACAGAAACCAGGTAAGCGGGTGCTATGGTTTTGTCTACGACGACCGTTTTAAGTTTGGCTCCGATCTTATGAAGAAAGGGGTCAATATGGCTGATATCATCAATAATGATTTCTCCGCGTAATGACTCCGCGACTTCCGGCAGTAATTTTCTTTTGTCGATAAACCAATACACATCTTCATTTGCAAAGATG
>PBCW01000056.1 GCA_002718015.1 Rhodospirillaceae bacterium | reverse complement strand
ATAGACCAATTCCTTAAAATAAAATCCTGTATGGCGGAACGTATCCACCATGATGAATACGTAGAAAACCGCACTTCTCTGTCGGGGTCAAACCGTTCAGCAGCTTGCATCAAACCGATCATACCCTCTTGAACAAGGTCGCCCAGAGGCAAGCCGTAATGCCTGAAGCGTCCGGCAATACTGACTGCAAGACGCGTGTATGCTTTTATCAAAGAATGTAATGCATCTTCATCTTTTTCATTACGCCATAACAGGGCCAGCTCAAATTCTCGCTCACGCGTGAGGAGCGGCTCTTTCATGGCAGTACGAATAAAACGCGAGTTGGCTGCTTGAGTATCCGGATCTTCTATTATTGCCACGANTATCCCCTTACCTGGTGGAATTNCNATTNAATACCNATNNAACGTTTGTCTCCGCAGATTGGATCACTAATCCAACTTCANGGGCCTCATAATTCGTTTTAGATGCTATATCGACGGCTTTTAACNNTGTTCACTATTAATGAATGCCCGTNACAGCTNTAGNTTATTAACNNACCAAGCATCTTGTGAACGCGATACTGTCAAGCCGTGCTTTTGCNATNGCACCGCGCAATTCTTTAAAAAATNTAAACTATAGCTTCTGAAGATTACATTTATNCGGCTTGAAGAATTTGCTCTAATTTTTCAGTAGCCTCATCCTCATCAATTGACTCGACCGCAGCCAATTCACGTGAAAGACGCTCAAGTGCAGCCTGATAGATTTGTCGTTCGCTATAAGATTGTTCAGGCTGGCCGTCGCTTCGGTGTAAGTCGCGAACCACCTCTGCTATCGAAACTGGATTACCTGAATTAATCTTCGCCTCGTACTCCTGGGCCCTACGGCTCCACATTGTTCGACGAACCCTACTACGCCCCTTCAAGATTTTTAGCGCAGACTTCATTTCATCTTTCGAAGATAGTTCACGTAAACCGGAGACCTCTGCNTTTGTCACAGGCACCCTGAGTGTCATTCGGTCATGCTCGAAGCTAATAACAATCAAGGTAATTGGCTCCTGCTCAATCTCTTGCTTCTCGATGCCAGTCACACGCCCTACGCCGTGGGTCGGATAGACTACCCAGTCATTTTTTTTAAATTTTTGTTTTGTAGCCATATTTTTCTTCTTTCTGGTATTTCCTGAACGTAGTAACCATGTAACCATGCATTACGTTACAGAACGGCCACTCATGGTGTTGAGCAAAATGGATTTTCTCCGAAAAAAACTATCGTCCCGCCAGGGCGCAGATCAGCTAGAACGTCACGAAAAAATTTCCCATGGGTGCTTTCAACAACGTAGAAAACATTTCCTGCATCGGCAATTTTGTCTCACCTTGCCCCAGCCTCAGCTAGTGTTATTGTGATGCATCTTTCGGACTTACACCCATATGCTTCTGATGTACATGTATCATAAATTAATCGGTTTTTCTATGTAATACGCGCCTGTCATTTGTTGAAGTTTTTTGTTCTGTACTTTCAGAAAGGCGCACAATTTTTTCATCGAGGCCTCAGACTTCTCCAGGCTTCGCACTAAAATATTTTTCGTACTTCCCTGATTCATTTGCGAAAGAATCAGCGTCAGGCAGCTCCTCACCCTTAACGGTAATGTTTGGCCATTTTTCCGCAAATTCTTTGTTCAATTCAACCCAAGCCTCTGCCGNNTCATCAGTNTCAGGTACAATGGCCTCACAAGGACATTCTGGCTCACAGACACCGCAATCGATACATTCATCAGGGTGAATGACCAGCATATTNTCACCTGCATAAAAACAGTCCACCGGACACACCTCNACGCAATCCTGATATTTGCATTTAATGCAGACATCTATGACAACATACGTCATTAAGGCCTCTCCTCGGAAAATAAGTTATCGAAACAATTTTTTACCACCATTTCAATATGCTTTAACTAAAACACTAAAATGTTAGCGTCCTCTTGTATTAACTAAGATTTGAAAATCCAAAAGCAATTAAATGCATAAATCGCAAAAATCTCACCGTTCGATCGATTGAATTAACATAAGGACAGCCCAATAACCAAGTCTATATTAGACCTATATAGAAATTGTCAAAAATAGACCGTACCAGTTTTAAGGGAAACCGAAATAAGCCCTGGCCCGTTCTAAAGCTCGCCTATCTTTCTTGGTTGGCCTTCCGNAACCATGAATACGCGAAGGAGCTGACGACNAGGCAGAGCCACAATCAANCGGCTTTNNTGTTTCCAAGTCCTCATACAGGCCTCGTGCCTCCGATGCTGGACCGCGCCTTTCTCCCAACGCTCTCACTCGGATGATACGAATTCGTTGACCTTGCGCGAACGTAAGAACATCTCCTTTGTGAATTTGATATCGTACTTTCTTTATAATTTGTTTGTTAACCCTACACTTTCCACCTGTGATCTGTTTTGCGGCAAGAGTTCGACTTTTAAAAAATCGTGCGTGCCAAAGCCACTTGTCTAATCGAAGGTTGTCGCTTGTTTGTTTCATGCTTTTACTTACCGTCCGACCAAGTCTTTCAGCGCAGCGAAGGGAGAATCAGGGTTTATTTGAGTTTGCCGCGTTGCAGGGCCTGCCAATTTACGTTTAGCCTTCAGCCGACGTTTTAGTGTTAGACCCATCTCATCAATAGAAGTTTGGTAGCCGAGACATTTTGCGAGAGCTGCNAAATTAACTTTGTTACANTCTGCCAGCTCTAAGAGATCCGNGGTGACTAAGAAGGATCCTTGGCGGCCCCTTCGTCTCAAAATAGACGCTAATTTTTCAACTCGATCAATACGAAGTGCCCTGCCGCCAAAGGTGAAATGGCCTGTTGATAACCAGAAATTTTTGCTTGCTTTGCTAGCTTCGTGGCCAGCCCGACGGCCCTTAGATATTATTGCCGGAACGGAGTGTTGATTGGCAGTTGNCCAAAGAAGTGCTCTCAGCCGCACNTTNTTGTGTGTGATAAGTTCAGGAATGTAAATCGACGATGTGCCAACTTTTACATTTTCCGCCTTTAGAAACTTCCGGCCTGCGAGATCAATACCTCTCAATTGTGGCGACATTACATTTCTTGGGGTAGACCCCAGTCCCTCGACCACACGAAACAGAAGCCCACGCACTGATGCAGGACAATCTGCNGACAAGAGCGGCATGAGAGGCTCAAATTCAGACTGAAGGTATAAAAACAACCAGCGAGCTACACGCCGCTCAATTCGCTGGCGCTGTTGATTATCAATATTATCATTCCGATCGAGGAGCACACCCGGCTTTAGAGCCGCGGATCCTCTTTTGAGNCGAGCTATTGGGAATTTTCTCCATGATATCACACCACAAAGGCTGAGCTCGAAATCATCGTCACAAGACGCNATTANGGAAGCCACACGCCCTTTCATTCCCTGCCTNAGCGCTCGGAGTGCCGCTGACATTATAGCTTTGTCACCTAAAGCATCATCAGAAGGGATAAACTTCAAACCCTCCAGCCTGCCAACCTTTTCACCTTCTACCTGTAGTATTCCATTAGCAGTTACGGACGTTAACAGGGACCCACCATCTCGTTTTCGATGGAACATCGCTGCTTTGCGATCGATGAATCGCTGGGCCAACTTTTTGTGTAATAAATCAGAGAGACGATCTTCAATATTACGGGTACGTTCCTGCCAATAAATNGCATTATCCAACCANTCAGCGCGATGCNATATGTAAGTCCAAGTTCGGATATGCGCTATTCTANCNGTTAGAGTATCAATNCCACCATTTTCGTTATCGAGATGCCCAATCTGTGCTGAAACCCAATCCTCNGGAAGGCGGCCATAATTTTGNTTTAGATGCAGGTANATCTCGCGCAGCAACCAAAAGTGATTATCAACTAGTGTCTTTCTAAAATCTGGAATTTGACATACTTCCCAAAGTCGGCGCAACGCATCNGGATTTGTTGCAATCTTTCTAACCTNCGTGTCATTNGAAAGATGNAGAAGTGCCTCATGGTCTTCGGCNACTCGTGAGGGTATTAACTCAGGTCTAGGCGGCAAAATTTCGAGACTTCTTAAAAGATGCCTCGGCGACTTATAATCAAGNTGNGNATTCCGCCAATAAATGTTNTTCAACGCCTCAAAATTATGATTCTCNACCNAATCCACAATNTTTGCCCCGAGNGGCTTGATATNATTTGTGACTCCGAAAGTGCCGTCATTCATATACCGTCCTGCTCGTCCAGCAACTTGNCCTATCTCTGCCGGGAATAGTTGCCGCATCCTTTTNCCATCAAATTTACGAAAACCTGCGAAGGCTACGTGATCAACATGCATATTTAGNCCCATACCAATAGCATCNGTCGCGACCATGTAATCAACCTCNCCTTTTTGATAAAGCGCGACCTGGGCATTACGGGTGCGNGGGCTNAGAGCACCTAATACAACAGCAGTACCCCCGCGCTGACGACGCACCAACTCNGCGATTGAGTATACCTCATTTACAGANAACGCGACTATCGCTGATCTTCTNGGTAATCGGGTAATTTTCCNTACCCCAGAATAACGGAGCTTAGACAACCGGCTNCGGTCTTCAATTTCCACCTCGGGGACGAGTTTCCTTATTACNGTTTTAATCGTTTCAGCACCGAGAAACATGGTTTCATGCTGCCCACGCGCATTCAAAAGCCGTTGTGTGAAANTATGACCTCGCTCTGCATCACCGCACAATTGGATTTCATCAATAGCNAGAAAATCCACTGGCCNATCCATGGGCATTGATTCAACAGTGCATACAAACCANTGTGGATTAGGAGGAATTATTTTTTCCTCGCCNGTAATTAATGCAACGGCCCCCCTNCCTTTAATTGTTGCAATCCGGTCATAATTTTCCCGCGCTAAGAGNCGCAGNGGAAAACCAATCATGCCCGATGAATAGCCGAGCATACGNTCGATCGCAAAATAGGTCTTCCCGGTGTTAGTCGGACCCAAAATTGCCCGTATACGCTGAAAATTATTTTTGAAATTCATTTGACGAGCGAACCCGAATTCTATGCAACTACAAAGGAACTATGACCCAAGCCTCTTAATAAATTGCAGGAAGGANAGACTGNTCCANCGGTAAAGTNTCACGTTTATTATAGTTATAAAGATAATAGNTATNCNGTCCAGANTACCGAANTATTTNATGTTTNANAAATTTTCTTCAAGGTTTATTCANCCCCTTGCAACGGCAACGTTTTCGTCACATATAGCNATANGTNNAANTTCGAAAAGGAACGCNANGTNATGGCTAAATCAAGCGCAAAGAATAAGGCTGAGAAGCTCTCTTTCCANGCCGAGGTAAGCAGGCTTTTACATATTGTAGCCCACTCGCTTTATTCGGAGCGAGAAATTTTCTTACGCGAATTGATCTCGAATGCTTCAGATGCTTGCGATCGGCTGCGATATGAGGCGTTGACAAAACCTAAACTNGCCAAGGGTGACTCAGACTTACACATCGATATCAGCATCAACAAACATTCAGGTTTAATCACCATAGCGGACAATGGTATCGGCATGAACCGCAAGGAGTTGATCGAAAATTTGGGGACGATCGCGCGGTCAGGCACAGCGGCTATTCTTGATAAAATTGCCTCTGACAAGACAAAGAAGAAAGATAAAGATGGGGTAAATTTAATTGGTCAGTTTGGTGTAGGCTTTTATTCGGCTTTTATGGTCGCCGAAGAAGTAACTGTTATCACCAAAAAGGCGGGCGCAGCTAGTGCCTTTCAATGGCAATCTGACGGCAATGGTGAATTCACCCTCAGCGAAACAGAACGTGATAGCCGCGGGACTTCTGTAACCCTTTGCATCAAAGAAGACGCAAAAGAATTCCTGGAACCCGACCGGCTTCGCCACATTGTAAAAACGTACTCAGACCATATCCCAGTGCCGATTAATCTTCTTGAAGGCGAAACGTCCAATCGCATTAATGACGCCTCCGCACTCTGGACGCGTACACGAAACCAGATCAAGGGAGACCAGTACAAAGAATTTTATCACCATGTCGCCCATGCTAATGATGATCCCTGGGCAACACTTCATTTTCGGGCCGAAGGAGTAATCGAATATTCTGGATTGCTTTTCATTCCAACCGCTCGACCATTCAATATTTTTCATCCGGACCGCAAAAACCAAGTAAAACTCTATGTTAAACGTGTTTTCATAACAGATAACTGTGAGGAATTGCTTCCATCATGGTTACGTTTCCTGCGAGGTGTCGTCGACTCAGAGGACCTTGATTTGAATGTCAGCAGAGAAATGCTGCAAAATAATCCGATTGTTGCGAAAATAAGGAAGGGTATAGTCACTCGTGTTCTGAATGAGCTCAAAAAACGGGCCACAAAAGAACCTGACTCATACGCTGGGTTTTGGGATGCGTTTGGCCCTTTGATAAAAGAAGGCCTCTATGAAAGTTTCGAAAACAGATCAGATTTGTTAGCTCTTTTCCGTTGTCATTCTACCCATGGCGAAGGTTTGGTGAGCCTAGCCGATTACACTCAACGTATGAAAAAGGGACAAGACACCATTTATTACATAACCGGCGAGAATATAGAGACTTTAAAGAAAAGCCCTCAGATAGAGGGATTTCAATCTCGAGACATTGAAGTTTTGCTTCTTGCCGACCCTATAGACGATTTTTGGGTGCCATCAGTCGGAAAATACGAGGAAACGCCTTTTAAATCCGTTACCCAAGGTGGTGCAGATCTTAGTGACATCAAATCTGCTTCCTCGAAAAAGAAGAAGACCCCTGCCAAAAAGGATTCCCCCAGTACAGCCGAGGGCATAGAGCAACTAATAACCGTACTTAAAGAAATTTACGGTGAAAGCGTATCGGATGTAAGAACATCGGAGCGCCTGACAGCTAGCGCAGTTTGTTTGGTTGCAGAGGAGGGTAGCCTAGATATGAATCTCGAAAGGTTATTGCAACAACATCAACAGCTTGACAAGAAAGCTTCACGGATCCTCGAGCTCAATCCAGACCACGAGTTAATTAAGACACTAGCCAAAACGGCAAAAAAGAAAAATGGCAATGACCAAATCGCGGATGCGGCATTACTTTTATTAGACCAAGCTCATATAATGGAGGGAGAATCTGTGACAGACCCGGTCGCTTTCGCGAGACGAATGGAGACCTTCATGAAAAATGGTTTGTAGTAAAATACATTTATCGTGATTTTCTTAACAACACCNAANCAACCTTCCCCGGGATTGTNAAATTAAAAAATTTGCCTTCCANTGGGCAAACTTATAGAAATTCCTGAAGNAACTTCTCTTGCGTTNTGGTTTGAATGCTGTTGCTGGAGAANAATATNAAGATTTTGAACCTCTGCCGANAATAACGGATTTTNAAAGCTATGAGTTTATACGCAGAATATTTNAAAGAAATTNAAACGCGANAANNGAGTGGTTTGCAACCNAAACCAATAGAAGATGGCGAATTNCTTGGGGANATTATCNAACAAATAANAGATAAAAATAATAAACACCGAGACGCNTCTATAGATTTTTTNATTTATAACACACTACCAGGGACAACCNGCGCTGCAGCAAATAAAGCGAAATTTCTTAAAGANATTATCCTCGGCGACACCATAGTAGAAAAGATAACGCCTTCCTTTGCCTTCGATCTACTNTCGCATATGAAGGGTGGCGCATCTATCGAAGTATTACTCGATTTAGCATTCGGTGATGACGNTNATATCGCCAAAAAAGCGGCAAANGTCATAAAAACGCAGGTGTTTTTGTATGAAGCAGATACAGAACGTCTCAAAAANGCATACCTCTCAGGNANTACGGTTGCAAAAGATATNTTAGAGAGTTACGCGCANGCAGAATTCTTCACAGCTCTACCTGACATCGATGAAAAAATTAAAGTTGTAACTTTTGTAGCCGCAGAGGGCGATATTTCAACCGATCTTCTNTCCCCCGGCAATCANGCCCATTCTAGGGCGGACAGAGAGCTTCACGGCAAAAGCTTCATCTCAGAGAAGACACAAAAAGAGATTCGAAAGTTACAAGCACAGCATCCCGACAAACGTGTGATGTTAATCGCCGAAAAAGGCACAATGGGGGTTGGATCNTCCCGCATGTCTGGCGTCAATAATGTTGCTTTGTGGACTGGCANACAGGCAAGCNCCTACGTCCCTTTCGTAAATTATGCGCCCATTGTGGCAGGAACTAATGGTATTTCACCAATTTTTATGACTACGGTTGGGGTTACTGGAGGCATTGGCATTGATCTTCGCAATTGGGTTAAAAAGTTAGATGCTGACGGTAATCCAATACTTAACAACGATGGNAGTCCTGTTCTGGAGGAAAAATACTCTGTTGAAACAGGCACTATATTNACCATCGATACAAAAAAACAAAAGTTNACNAATGATGACGAAANCNAAGAACTTAGGGATTTATCNGCATCGTTCTCACCCCAAAATATAGAATTTATCAAAGCTGGCGGGTCTTACGCAGTGGAGTTTGGCAAAAAATTACAAACCTTTGCCGCCTCGACACTGGGNATTAGCGCAAAATCAGTNTTTGCACCATCAAAGAAAATCTCACACGNGGGGCAAGGACTGACAGCGGTTGAAAAAATATTCAACAATAATCTTGTTAGCCGTGTAGATGACGGCGTANTGCATGCAGGTTCAGATGTAAGAGTGCAGGTCAACATTGTTGGCTCNCAGGACACNACTGGACCAATGACGGTTCAAGAACTCGAATCAATGGCNGCTACTGTTATATCGCCAATTCTTGACGGCGCATATCAGTCTGGATGTCACACGGCATCNGTATGGGATGATAAGGCCAANGCAAACACTCCGAAGCTNATGAAATTTATGAATGATTTTGGCCTGATTACAGGGCGNGATCCAAAAGGAAAATATCCGCCATTCACGGATGTCATCCATAAGGTACTGAACGACATAACAGTNGATGATTGGTCGATCATTATAGGCGGAGATTCNCATACTNGGATGTCGAAAGGGGTTGCATTCGGCGCAGACTCTGGAACAGTTGCCCTAGCATTAGCGACGGGTGAAATTAACATGCCAATACCTGAATCCGTTAANGTCACCTTTAAGGGCCAAATGGGTGACCANATGGATTTCCGCGATGTTGTGCATTCAACGCAAGCACAGATGCTGGAGCAATTTGGCGAAAATATATTCCAGGGTAGAATAATNGAAGTTCATATAGGGACGCTGCTTGCAGACCAAGCCTTTACCTTTACAGATTGGACCGCTGAAATGAAAGCAAAAGCTTCTATCTGTATTTCTGATGACAAGACACTAACCGAATCGCTTAAAATTGCTAAGGACCGCATCCAGGGAATGATCAACAACGGAATGGATAATGACGTCCATATGCTCCAGTCTTTAATCACAAAAGCAGAAAACCGCATCGCAGGTATAAAATCCGGTAAAAAACCAGCGCTCGCTCCTGATGACAATGCCAAATATTTTGCCGAAGTTGTAGTCGATCTGAGTTTGATCGATGAGCCAATGATTGCTGATCCTGATGTTGAAAACATAGATGTTTCAAAACGCTACACTCATGATACGATCCGTCCGATCTCCTATTATAATGCTGAAAAGAAAGTTGACCTTGGNTTTGTTGGNTCCTGTATGATCCANAAAGGTGACCTGAATATTGTAGCTCAGATGTTCAGGAATTTAGAAAAAACGCANGGCACAGTNGAATTTAACGCCCCACTTGTNGTTGCAGCTCCNACTTACAACATCGTNGATGAGTTGAAGGAAGAGGGGGATTGGAGCATCCTGCAAAAATATGCAGGGTTTATATTTGACGATGATGCNCCGAAAGAGGCCAATCGTGTTAAATATGACAACATACTGTATTTGGAGCGACCCGGNTGCAACCTGTGTATGGGTAATCAAGAAAAAGCGGAGAAAGGTGATACGGTTATGGCAACATCGACGCGCCTATTCGAAGGCAGAGTAGTCGAAGATGCCGATGACAAAAAAGGCGAGTCTCTTTTAGCATCAACACCTGTCGTCGTGCTTTCTACGATTCTGGGGCGCACGCCAAGTATTGAGGAATATAAGTCGGCTGTAGACGGGATTGCTTTGACTAACTTTGCTCCGCCAACGTAAATCGAAAAATTAAATACCAACAGTTTGCAAACCATACACACCTGCAGTTTGAGGTCTGGGTCCTTTCCTTCCACAATCCTCAGAGGCGTGACTGAAGCCACGAATAAATAAAAAATAAGGCGGAAGTTATCATTACTGTAAGACCAAAAAGAATTGGACGATAGAGTTTCCAACGAAATCTGCTAAGTGCAAGATCAATAAAGAATGCTCCCCAAAAAAAGACAACATAAAAGCCGCGTTTCGCACCGTCAGCAGGTCGATCATCATTTTGATGCATTCATATTCCTCAAAACTAGGCTAATTGTAATATCAAGTGTAAACTATGCTCACAAAANAAATTGAATAGTATTTACGCAATATGTCTAAACTCTCAACTTCTAAACTCGAAAATGATCCCGCTGCTTGGCGTGGACAAGATATGATGGGACGCGGTGATTGGCACGTACCAATCAATGCTATGCATCGTAAGGAATTAGATTCTGCTATCGAACATGCAAAAGGACTTTATAAAAATGTCGTCGCTCTCACAAAAAAAGATTTCCCGTTACCTACCCTTGGCCCCTTCCTTTCTGCACTCAACAATGAACTTGAGGGCGGCCGCGGTTTTGTAGTCATAGAGGGAGTGCCAGCACTGGAACTAGACGAAGATACCGGGAAGATCGCACTCTGGGGCATAGGGCAATATTTGGGTTTGCCCGCCAAACAAGATGGTGCGGGTAGTTTGATACATTCAGTTCGGGATATTGGGGCATCAGTTGAAAGCACTCATAATATTCGCTCGTACCAAACGGCTGACCCTATTTCATGGCACAACGATGGCGCAGACATATTTATGCTCTATTGCTTGCGCACTGGGAAATCAGGGGGCGAAAGTAAGCTTGTGAGTGCTGTTGAAATCTTCAACGAAATAGTTCGTCGGCATCCCGATCTTGCCGCAACACTGGAGGGGGATTTCTGGTTTGACACACGAGGGCAACGCCAGGACGGTGCGCGTGTCGAAGTCATGCCTGTGTATAACCGCCATGACGGCTTGCTTACTGCAAATATGAAATACCGTTATATCCATACTGCCCAGCGATTTGCGGATGTGCCGAGACTTACCAAACGTCAGCGCCAATCTCTCAAATTGGCCCAAGATATCGCAAACGAGCCAGGCATGGCGATGGAATTCCCGCTAAAACCGGGAGATATTTTGATTGCCAACAACTATGTCACTTTCCATGGCCGCAAGGCTTTTGAAGACTGGGAGAAACTGGAAAACAAACGTCATATGCTTAGACTTTGGCTAACCATTCCGAATGGAAGGCCGTTGCCCTGTTGTTTCAAGGACTCCAGGATTTATGGCGAAGCCTATGAACGACGCATGAGGGATTGATATGCAAAGGAGCGAGGCAACAAGTCCAAAAGCACTGCCGTAATATTGCCTCAATTCAAGCAAATGATTGCCATAATTGAGTATGATCCTGCACTATCTGAGATATCCCCTCTCAGTCGGGGCTATGTACGTTTGGCCTCAACGAACGACATGTGTCGTTCAAAAACTAGGCGGCTGCCGGCCACCCTCGGCAGTCGTCTTTTTGTGTAAATAATCATACAAATAAACAAAACAAATTACGTCTATGCTATACATGTAAACTTGTNTGAACTCTGAAATTGTTCTTATGACNAACTATTTTCAAGCAAAGAATATCTCCTGTAATCGAGGGGGNAAATGTGTTTTTAAAGGACTTTCATTCTCACTTCAAAGCGGGGGTGCNNTGATACTGCGCGGTCCAAATGGAAGCGGCAAGTCGAGTTTATTACGAATGATGGCTGGCCTGAGTACTCCAGCGGCGGGGGAGTTATTTTGGAATAAAGAGAATATCTCGCAAGACCCCTTTTTCCATAGAGATCGCATTCATTACCTAGGGCATTTTGATGCGGTCAAACCTGCGCTTANCGTGAGGGAAAATCTTGCNGTTTGGCAAAAATTAAGAAGTAATAGTNTATCAGGCAAGCAGGAAGAAAAAAAAGCCCTAGAACGTGCTTTGAAAGCATTCAATATGANTCACCTAGTGGACCTTCCAGCACGGCTTTTATCTTCCGGCGAGTCTCGAAGATTAGCCCTAGCACGTCTATTAGCAAACAATGCAGCTTTGTGGCTATTGGATGAACCAGCAAATGGACTTGATGACAGCTCTCGGCAGGCTTTAGAGAAAATCGTGTCGGAGCATCAAGNAGCTGGTGGTATGGTAGTAATATCAGTACACGGGCCATNAAATNTAAAAAATACACACACCTTAAACCTCTCTTTAAAAGCTTATCTAAAATGANGGTGTTCTTGGCATTATTGGNCAGAGACCTTCGTTTAGCCGTGCGACAAAGCAGCGATGGAGTTACGGTGTTATCATTTTACATTATCACAATAGTCCTTTTCCCGTTAGGCCTTGGTCCAANCCCCCAAACACTNNCGTCANTTGCGCCGGGACTTTTATGTGTCGCTGCACTACTAGCTGCAATATTGTCNCTTGAAGGNCTTTTCCGTTCAGATTACGAAGATGGTTCGCTAGACCTTATGGCCGTCAGTCCAAACGANCTANCCATTCAAGTGTTCGCAAAAATTACGGCACATTGGATAACCACGGGACTTCCTTTGATTGCGGCTACGCCATTTTTAGCATTGCTACTTAACNTACCNGNNCAAGCTTATNTTACCCTGATNCTTGCTATGGTGTTAGCCACACCAAGCCTCAGTCTAATCGGCGCGGTGGGAGCGAGCCTTACTGTCGGCGCCCGGCGAAGCGGCGTGTTAATATCAGTTCTGGTTCTCCCACTTTATATTCCCGTACTTATATTCGCTGTGTCAGCTATTGATGCAGCACTATTAACACACTCTCCAAAACCTCACCTTATGCTGCTAGGGGCTATTTTTGCAGCAGCTCTGCCGTTNTGTACAATAGCTTCTACNATNGCGTTGCGGCAGGCACTTGAGTGAATAGGACTAATGGTCACAGTTTTTTTGATTGGGTAAGCCAAAGCANGCCCTATATATANAAGNNAGGANNATANTTTAATGCACCGTTATGCAAACCCTAGTCGATTTATTAGGATTGCCGACACCATATTCCCGTGGGCGGGCGGGATAATGGCCACGGCCTTTGTNATCGGATTATATCTAGCTCTTGTCAACTCTCCCGCAGATTACCAACAGAGCGAAATGGTGCGGATAATGTATATACATGTACCAGCCGCGTGGATGGCACTTTTCACATACGCNTTTATAGCGCTTTCATCCGCCGCCGTATTGATTTGGAAGCATCCACTAGCGCTTTTAACTGCAAAGGCTGCAGCTCCCATAGGAGCCTCTTTCACGGTGATATGCCTAGCGACTGGTTCATTATGGGGAAAACCCATGTGGGGAACGTGGTGGGTATGGGATGCGCGGTTGACCTCGGTTCTTATATTGCTCTTTTTGTATCTCGGTTATATTGCACTTATGAATGCCTTCGATGAAACAGAGAGGGGAGGTAAAGCGGCGTCTTTGCTTGCATTAGTCGGCGCGGTCAACCTACCCATTATTAAATATTCGGTAGATTGGTGGAACACACTTCACCAACCCGCCAGCGTATTTCGTCTGGACGGCCCTACAATACATCCCGATATGCTTTGGCCACTTATAATAATGGCCATAGCTTTTAAAATGTTTCTCCTCACCACCCTTATTATTCGAATAAAAAGCGAATTAATTGCTGCGCGAGTGCGAAATATTCAACGCAGTCTGCATGGAAATTTAGCTGATGGCAGAGGTTGAAGCCTTTTTGGGAATGGAGGGGTATGGCTCCTTCATTTGGGCTGCATATTTGCTGGCCACATTGATTTTAGTTGGGTTATTAGCACAATCACGCCGTGTGCTAAGAAAACGAGAGGCCTTGCTTCTTCGTCTTAGGTCCATGCGGCGAGGCAACAGTGATGACTGATTCGCTTGGTCTCAAACGCACTCGTCGACAAAAGAGCCAAAGATTCTACACACTGCTTATTGGGCTCACGATGCTTGGGCTTGCCACGGCTCTTGTATTGAACGCACTCGAAGATAGCATCGTTTTCTTCTACAGCCCAAGCGATCTGAGGGAACGGAATATTTCTTCGGAACAGCGTATCCGGGTCGGTGGGCTCGTTGAATTGGGTAGTTGGAAAAAAGCTAAGAGCGAAACAGCGCATGAATTTACTGTTACTGATGGGAAAAATAAAATTACAGCTATGTTTTATGGAATTCTTCCAGATCTTTTTCGTGAAGGACAAGGGGTAATAGCCGAGGGCCGGCTAAAAAATGAGGGGTTATTCATGGCTGAGGAAGTATTAGCCAAACACGATGAAAAATATATGCCTCGTGAGGTCGCTGACGCTCTTAAAAAATCAGGGCACTGGAAGCAAAACGCTGGATCAAGCAAGAGCCCAAAGGAACCTAAATGATAGTAGAATTAGGACATTTTACGCTAATTCTTGCGTTTGTTTTTTCAATAACGCAGGCTGCTTTTGGCTTTGCGGGTGCGGCTGCCCAGCGGATTGATTGGATTAATGCTGCTAAAATTGCGGCACTAGTGCAATTTTTATTTACTGCCTTGGCTTTTGCAGCATTAACATACGCATACGTGATTAGTGATTTCTCAGTTCGAAATGTCTTCGAAAATTCACACACATTGAAACCGTTGATCTACAAAATTTCCGGGGTGTGGGGTAATCACGAGGGGTCTATGCTACTCTGGGTTCTGGTCTTAGCACTGTTTGGCGCTGCAGTTGCCAGATTTGGGAGTAATCTGCCTTCAACCTTACGTGCCCGAGTTCTTGGCGTTCAAGCACTTATTGGTATAGCATTTCTTGCCTTTATTATAGCAACCTCAAACCCTTTCGAGCGTATAGTTCCTGCGCCAGCGGATGGTCAGGGCCTTAACCCACTTCTTCAAGACCCTGGCCTTGCGCTACATCCGCCAATTTTGTATGTGGGCTATGTCGGATTTTCTGTTGCGTTCTCCTTCGCTATCGCAGCTCTGATTGAGGGTAAGATAGATGCATCCTGGGCAAGGTGGGTGCGTCCTTGGACACTTTTAGCCTGGTCATTTCTCACTGGAGGCATTGCACTTGGAAGCTGGTGGGCTTATTACGAACTTGGATGGGGAGGATGGTGGTACTGGGACCCGGTAGAGAATGCTTCCTTGATGCCTTGGCTCATCGGCACTGCGCTTTTGCACAGTTCAATAGTGGTGGAGAAACGCAATAGCCTGAAAAGCTGGACAATTTTGTTATCAATACTCACCTTTGCCCTAAGCTTGATAGGCACCTTCCTAGTACGCTCTGGTGTTCTGACGTCTGTCCACACTTTTGCAACTGACCCTGATCGTGGAGTATTTATTCTTGGTATTTTGTGCCTCGTTATTGGTGGCGGTCTTACTCTATACGCTTGGAGAGCTCCACACCTAAAGGGAGGAAGGCTATTTCAACCAATTAGTCGCGAGGGAGGGGTTTTGCTCAACAATTTGCTGCTTACAACAGCAGCTGCAACGGTATTTCTAGGCACGATTTACCCACTCGTGCTTGAGGTTTTTAATGGCTCAAAAATCTCTGTTGGGCCTCCCTACTTTAATGCGACATTTGTTCCGCTTATGGCACCATTNGTGGCTGCACTAGCGGTAGGGCCATTACTTGGATGGAAACGAGGAGATATTGCTGGAGCGTTGTCCCGATTAAAGGCNACAGCTTTAACAGCAATAACGGTATTTATTTTTGTAGCATGGACAGNAGGGCAGAACAGTGTTTGGGCAGCACTCGGAATTTTTCTAGCGGTTTGGCTTGCTGGCGGCGTGATTACAGAATTAGCCAAAAAAATCGGTTTGGGCCAGAAGTCACCCATGGAAAGTTTGCGGCGCTTAATTAGAATTCCACGAAGTTCGTGGGGCATGTCTCTAGCGCATTTCGGCCTNGCGGTATTTATAATAGGCGCGACCGGTNTATCCTTTTGGAAAGAAGAGAAAATCGTTTTAATGCAGACATCTGAAACAGCCGAAATAGGAAATTATAAGGTCACATTCAATGGCGTGAGAGATCAGAAAGGGCCTAATTATNTTGCACGACAAGCCGTTTTTACCGTGCAGCATAAAGATANAGAAAAATTCAACATGACGGCAGAAAAACGTCGATATTCAGTTTCCCAACAGGAAACAACCGAGGCCGGAATAAAAAATGGCTGGCTTGAGGATTTGTATATCGTGATCGGCACTAATGATGACAAAAACGGCCAAACGGTTCGCATCTACCTTATGCCTTTAGTGGGTTGGATCTGGATGGGTGTCCTCATAATGGTATTTGGAGGGCTCTTTTCACTAACAGATCGGCGCTTTCGGATAGGAGTTCCAGAAGGTCGAAAGATTGCGGAATCATCTCCAGCAGAGTAGGTATCCATATGCGCCAGTTATTATCTCTCTTGCCATTGTCCGCCTTTATCTTACTCGCAGCATACTTCGGACTAGGACTTACAAAAGATCCAGGATTAATACCGTCGGCACTAATCGGCAAGCCAGCTCCAACGTTTGATCTGCCTTCATTNATGCCCGGAGAAAAGGATATCAATGAGCATGATTTCAAAGGGNAGATATCAATNGTAAATGTTTTTGCATCATGGTGCATACCTTGTCTTGCTGAGCATCCTATTTGGATGCAAATTCATAATAACACTTCGATACCGATCTACGGGATTGCGTGGAAAGACAAACGAGAAACTGCAATGCGNTGGTTGGAAAAACACGGGAATCCTTACACCAAGATAGGTTACGATCCTCTGAATGTCTTTGGCATAGAATGGGGAGTTTACGGCGCACCTGAAACCTACNTAGTCGACAAAAACGGTCGGGTGAGATTTAAGCATGTTGGNCCTATTTTCCCAAAATTATGGCAATCGCANATCTTTCCTTTGNTCAAAAAAATAAGAGCAGAAAAATAATGAAGTTCGTTCTGTTACCCTTAATTTTAATAATGCTGTCTACTGCGTCTGTTGAGGCGGTTGAGCCTGATGAGTTATTAGAGGATCCGCATCTTGAAGCTCGTGCTAGGGCCTTATCTATAGATATTCGATGTCTTGTTTGTCAGAATCAATCGATCGATGACTCCGATGCCGATCTGGCCAAAGATCTTCGTAAGCTTGTGCGCAAAAAATTAAAAGAAGGGACCTCTGATGAGGATATAAGAAAATATCTTGTAGCCAGGTATGGCGAATTCGTATTACTGCGCCCTCGCATCAAAAGCGACACCTACATCTTGTGGTTTGGACCCGTTATAATCTTATTAGCTGGCATCATTGGTATATTTATATTTTTCCTGCGACATTCCAAAAACAACTCCATACAACCCTCACTAATTTTGAGTGAAGATGAAGAGAAACGGATTTCAGAACTCACTAATAACAGAGGCTGATAAAGATTTTCTGGTTATTTGCATCGATACTACTAGGAATTGGCCTCGGCGCTTTACTGTGGCCACTCCTTAGGTTGCATTCAGCAAAAAGCGATTTTCTCAGAGATGACAAGAAAGTTTACATGGCCCAGCTCAACAAGCTTGAGCGTGATCATAGAGAAGGCAAATTAAGCGATATTGAAGCAAAAGTTGGCCGAACTCATTTCGCGCGCCGACTTTTAGCTTCTACCAGCGTCGCCGAAAATGACGTAGCAGCCCGCTTTTCAAAAAAACTGAGGGATATTATTCTTGTTACTACGGTAATCCTCGTTCCTGTGGTTTCATTTGGACTTTATATTGCCATTGGTCAGCCTAGCCTAGTTGATCAAAGATTTACCATGTACCCAAAAGATGAGACCCAAGCAGTGGCCGCTAGTTCGAATAATCTCGAGGCATTGGCTCAGGGCTTGTTGCAGCAGTTACAAGTTGAGTCAAAAAATGCTCGCGGCTGGGCAATGCTGGCACGCTATTACATAAATCTTGGAAAGTACGAAAAAGCTGTGCAGTCCGCAGAGAGAGCCATTAAAACCAACAGTCGAGATTCAGAAACTCACTCTGTTTATGGGGAAACTCTGTATTTTGCTGCTGGCAAAACATTTACACCTATTGTTCGATCCACATTTTTGACCGTTTTAGAAAAAGACCCCGCAGAACCAAGAGCGCGCTACTACCTAGCCTTAGCGGATGCAGCCGACGGTAAAAGACCAGATGCTTATTCAGCACTACAAACCTTGATCGACGAGAGCCCTATTGAGGCACCATATCTACCAATCCTGATATACACTGCGGATACTATTGCAAAAAAGATTGGGCTGAGGCCAATATTGTCCGCTCAAGCAAGGCGCCTAATGCGAGAATTACTGAAGAATTCACCGGCATGGTGGATAACGAAGGAAGATCTCAGCGCTGCCAACGTAATATCCAAAGCAGATCAGAACCGGGTGGTTAGATACATAGTTGGACGACTGGAACACAAGCTTCGTAAAAATCAAGACGATTTGAATGGCTGGGTAAAAGCTGCAAATGCATATCGAGTGTTAGGTGAAGTTTCTAAAGAAGCGGATTCTTTGCGAAAAGCGGCTCACATTGCCCCAAAGAACGTAGAAATCCTCCTGCGCTATGGACGCATATTACGCAGGGTTTCGGAAAACAAACAGACTAAAGAATCTGTCGAGTTGATGCGTCAAGTTCTGACAGTTGACCCAGACAATTTTGAAGCACTATTTCTTGTAGGGCGGGCAGAAGCTTCAGCGGGTCGCACTGATATCGGAAAAGCATTCATGATGAGAGCGCTCCGTAAGGTTCCCAAAGACACCAAAGAGTATATTGCGCTTAAAAAACAAATCGAGGCCATTAGCAAATAAATTCGGGACCGTGCTGCTTGCACCTCTGTGAGAGCTCAGCTAGCTTGCTCGACAGGGATTTGTACAAAGGAGGGACATTAATGTCCGAAAGCGTCGAATGTCTCGGCTGTGAGCTAACTTATCGTTCCAATGCACCGTGTTTTGAAAGAAACCCGTCGACGCTGATATCTGAAACACCACGCCCAATTACCGTCAACGGTAAGAAACAACTTGTCATCGATATGCATGCGCATTGCCAATTTCCCGAAATCATGCCCCTAATCAAAGATAGGCCAGAATTAGGCGGCAAAGATCCGTTCAGCCACGGCGGATGGGGAAAAGAACAGGAAATTGAAAGGCGCTTGAACGCGATGAACGCCATGGGCGTTGACATCCAAATATTGTCGATAAGCGTTTTTCATCATCATCATTGGGCGGAGTACAACCTAGCCGAAGATTTGTGCCAAATCCAAAACGAGGAAATGACAAAAATTTGCGTACTTTATCCTGACCGCTTTGTGCCACTCTCGATAGTTGCACTGCAACACCCCGAACTTGCAGCGACCCAACTCGAATATAATGTGAAGCAAATGGGGCACCGGGGAGCAATGATTACTGCTGCGCTTGATGGCGAGGAGTTATCGGACGAACGTTTCCACCCCTTCTGGGCCAAAGCAGAAGAATTAGATGTTCCTATCTTTATCCATCCTCGTCATTTCCGAGAGGGTGCTCCGCGTTTCAAGGGGCAAGGTTTCCTATCAAATATCATCGGTAACCCGCTTGACACCACAGTCGCATTGGCACACTTGATCTATGAAGGCACGCTAGATAAGTTCCCGAAACTTAAAATTGTCGCAGCCCATGGCGGAGGATTTTTAGCCTCCAATATAGGACGCTTTGACCATGGTCATAACAGTGACGATCGCGGAGGGCGGGGTGCCGAAAAAAAAGCACCAAGCGAATATCTTAATCAGCTTTATTTCGACACAGTAGTCTTTGGCAGCGAAAATCTACACCACCTCATTCGTGAATGTGGTGCCGGGCAAATAGTCCTCGGGACTGACTACCCCGCCGGAATGAGCAATATCAATCCAATTGCCCATTTGCTGAGCGTCGAAGGATTGAGCGACGAAGATATAGAAGCCATCTTAGGCGGTACCGTTAAGAAACTTTTAAAAATATAGGAATTTTAGGGATACCAAAATGAAAAACCCGATCCGCGCTCGTGATGGTCAACAGTGGATATATGACTATGTGCTCAATACTTCAGGCCGGGCAGTTCACTACGAGTACGACGTACGTGATATGCCGAAACAGGCAAAATCGATTCGCATGGTGTCNAAATANNTNCTGAAAGAAGCNCAGCATTCTGAGAAAATCGCCCGCGGAGCAGATGCCGCCGGCGANACACTCAATGCACGAAAGCTATACGAGATAGCTGCCGAATATTATAAGGAAGCACAGCATTATTTTATTCCGCCAACGGACCCNAAACGTTGGGAAATTCTTGGCCGCGCCCATGATTGTGCCCGACGTGCATTTGCCCTAGCTGATTACAAANTCGAACTAGTGNNAATCCCCTACCGTGATTCAACNATTCCCGGTGTTTTACATTTAGCGCCGGGACACGGGGAAAAACCAACGGTGCTGTTNATGCCTGGAATGGATAACACAAAGGAAAACTATCCGAAAATCGATAACAATCCATTCATTGCACGCGGCATGAATCTGCTTTGCATTGACGGGCCAGGCCANGGCGAAGCACTGATGCAGGGCATCCATGTCCANCCTGGTGATCACTCAATAGCCGCATCTAGCGCTTTCAACTTNCTTCAAAAGCGTGATGACGTCGATGAAACACGGATTGGCATTTCGGGACGCAGCTTTGGCACCTATTGGTCACTGCGAGCGGCTGCCGAGGACGGNCGTTTCGCATGTGTTGCTGGCGCNGTGGCTTGTTACTTCTGGGATANCATGGTTATNTTTCAGGAGGTTACCATTCGCTTCAAGCAGGTCTTCATGGCTATGGCGGGCACTGAGGATGAAGAGGCTTTTGATGAAGAAATTAAAGGGTACACCCTAAAGGGGTTTGCGGACAAAGTGCAATGTCCTGTCCTGATGGGGATCGGAGAGTTTGANCCATTAAATCCCCTCGAAGATGCCGAGCAAGTTTACGACGCGCTGAGCTGCCCGAAGGAAATGTGGATATTCGAGGATGAATTCCACCGCATTCGGGCACCAAAAAACCTCGGGGGCGGTTACACCTTTGATTTTATCGCGCAATGGATGCTAAATGCCATGAATGGCAACCTCGCAGCAGGTTATACCAAAAAACGGTTCATAAAGCTAAATGGTGACGGGTTCTACGATTGAAAATTAGTTGTAAAGATACTTAAAGCGCGATCTTGCCGCTACCAGCTCCTTATTTCCAAATTTTTCTATCAACTTAAAGTCCGGTGTTTTTTTTACTTCCCATGATAGACCCTCGACCGCGTCTTCTTCACCGTAACCCGGCATAGTTGCAGAGAGCGCTGCCGTGCCACTTTCAAAAGAGAATCTAGCTCTCTCGGTGATTAGCGAAACAGGCCCCGGGGGTAGCTTTAGGCCAGAACGCCTGTCCGACAAGCCAGGACTAGTAATAAAGTCCACTTTTTCTAGAAACCTCCTCGGGTCATGCGGCATCAGAATAACGAGCCGGTTTGCAAGACAAGCAATATCATGTGCGCCGCCTGACCCGACCATGCGAATCTTCGGACTGTGGTATGGGCCGATCACCGTACTATTAAGATTTCCGCGCGGGTCGACCTGTGCAGCCGACAACAGCCCCACGTCGATGCGACCAGCTTGTAATTCAGAGAAAACTGCAAGTCCATCAGCAATCATCTTGGCTCCTTGAGAAACTGATGGACTGCCAGTGGAAAGTGGCGGTTTCGAAGTCGGGTCGGAGTCGACAACACCGGATTCGTAGATCAGGGTCATCTCTGGCGCGTGACTGTGCTTAGCGAGCAAAGCAGCATCGGACGGATTACCAATCCCAACGAAACAAACCTCGCCATCTACAAGTTCTCGCGCAGCAGCGAGTGCCAGTCTGATGGCTACGGGGAGATCGTTCATGCGATTTTCCTACTGCTCGATTGTGCCCTTAGCTCAGCGAGCCGTTTCTTGCCGACCGTCTCGATATAAGCCGCGTGATCGGCGCAGTTATAGACATAGCGCCTGATATAATCGGCCAGACCTTTTTCCATCCGAGCCTCACGGTCATACGCATGGAAATGATCATCGTCACGCCCGTAAGCCCCTTCGACATAGGAAGGATGCGCCCCCCACGCTAGCTCCGCCACGCCAGTCGTACGGTATCCGGGAATACGCGTCACTTCCGGCATTTTTTCAATTTCCGCGGTCTCAACAAACTGTTCTACCGTCACAAGAATTTTAACCGAAGCCATCGCCCCGGTAACTGTGTCACCATCAACACCAATCATCTGGATATTGCCGGCATTGTCTGCTTGCTGAGCATGGACCAACGCAACGTCGGGCTTGAGTGCCGGGATACAAGCAAGTTTCTCGCCGGTATACGGGCAGTTGACCGTCCTCACATCAATAGATGCGCCAGCTATATCGCCAAGCTGAAGAATGCGCGACGGCAGAAAGGGTACCCCCTGGCGGGCCGCCTCAAGCCTCAGGATCATTGCCATATTTGTCCAATCTTCATAAGCAAGCGTGCCTGCTTGGACGGCGCGACGAAAGGCGTGTCCCAATCCAATACCAGGATTGCCGAGATAACCGAATACCACTTTCGAAGTAACGCCAGCGCCGATCAAAATATCAAACAAGATATCAGTACCGGAGCGGCAGAGGGTCAAATTCTTCTTCCCCTGTCGAATAATTTCGAAGCCCAGCGCAAAGGGCACACAATGGCCAAAACCGCCTATAAAGATAGTATCGCCGTCTTTGATATGCTCCTCGACGAGCGNACTAATCCCAGCGGATTTATCCATCATCTATATTACACCGTCTTTCTTGAGTATATCCAATTCATCGGCACTGACACCGGCCAGTTTGAACAGCACCGCTTCGTTGTCTGCGCCAAGTTCTGGAGGCGGTGTAGAAATGCCAGCCGGCGTGCCAGAAAAGCGATAGGGGATGCCAAGCATGCGAATAAGACCGGCAGTTGGGTGACAGATCTCCTCGATCATATTGTTAGCCCTGGCCTGCTCGCTCTCGAGCGCATCGCCTACTGAATTAACAACGCTGCAGGGAATGCCTTCATCCTCAAAGAGCGCAATCCACTCGCCCGCACTCCTCGAGCTAAGAGCCTCGCTTACCATGGTGTCCACTTCCAGGCGGTTGCAAACTCGGTTTGGATTAGTTTGATAGCGCTCATCGTCACTCCATTCAGGGTGCCCAACAAGCCTAGCGAGGTTAGCAAATTGAGTATCGTTGCCGATTGCAAGTGCTATCTCACCCTCGCCACACCGGAAATCTCGGTAGGGCACGATGTTAGGATGGCCATTGCCATAGCGCCCCGCCCTCTCACCACTAATGAGGTAGTTCGACGCCACGTTCACCAGCACAGAGAGTGCTGTATCGTAAAGTGTAATGGAGGTTTTCTGCCCTTTGCCAGTGCGTGCCCGTGCATTTAGCGCGCCTAAAATACTCATCGCCGCATACATTCCGGTGCAAACATCAACGATGGCTACACCGAGTTTCATCGAAGAGCCATTTTCCTCACCAGTGATCGCCATCAGTCCGGATTCTGCCTGCAAGAGAAAATCATACCCCGGCATGCCAGCCTTTGGCCCCTTCTCACCGTACCCCGTGATCTGGGTATGAATTACTTGCGAGGCCTTTTCCTCCATCCAATTACGGGTCAGACCCCATTTCTCTAGCGTGCCTACCTTAAAATTCTCAATCAGCACATCAGCGCCCTGAATAAGCGTCTTTAAAATTTTAAGTCCGCGAGGATCCTTTAAATTCAGCGTAATACTTTTCTTGTTGCGATTAATACCGAGAAAATATGCTGCCTCCGAACCTGCAA
Source organism: Rhodospirillaceae bacterium (assembly GCA_002718015.1). Lineage (GTDB taxonomy): Bacteria > Pseudomonadota > Alphaproteobacteria > UBA8366 > UBA8366 > UBA8366. Next base: position 1,589 of record PBCW01000056.1, on the reverse strand, counting down.
ATGGTGGACCCCAAGCGCGGGTGTCATCGCCCTTACCGAGCTGTTCTATTTTTATAATCTCAGCCCCCATATCACCAAGATTCATGGTGCAAAAAGGCCCGGCAAGGATCCGTGTCATATCAATAACTCGGAGACCCGTCAGTGGTCTTTCAACAAATTTGTCCGCCATCGCCTTTACTTCTTTGGCGGACGCATGTTTTCGTCATTGGCGAGACCCTCAAGATAGTTGTCCATAACGTCTTTGTTGCGCTGACGGAACTTGCCAAAATCAGGCTTCCTTTTTTCCATAAACGCATTCATGCCTTCTAGGCTTTCCTCCGAACCCCAAACGTGAGCCAAGAGCTCCATACCGTGTTGCCATGAAGCATATAGTTGGTCGGATTCAAAATTCAGGGATCGCTTTGTCTGTCTAATAGTTTGCGCACTATAGCCCTTTATGCGCTCACAATATTCCTCAACAGTCTGACGCAATTGGTCCTTTGGCACTGAACGATTTATTAAACCGACTGCTTCGGCTTCTGGTCCTTTAAAAGTACGGCAGCCAAAGATCATATCCCGCGCAAGGCGTTCTCCAATTAGGCGCGGAATATATTGCGTCGCACCTACTGTTGGACAGGCCCCAACACGAGCGCCAGTTTGACCAAGAGTTGCATCATCCGACGCTATTGCTAAGTCACACCAAAGGGCCAGCTCGTGGCCACCCCCCATGCACCAGCCATTAATCATGGCTATCACAGGAATATGAAGCCCGCGAATTGCCATAGCGCATCCGAGCATACGATCATTCCACTGGGCAGCATTCTGCCAATTCAATCGCATCATAGCGTGAAAATCACCTCCTGCTGAAAACGCTATGTCACCGGCACCAGTCACAACAGCAACAGCAATAGTTGGGTCGTGGCGTGTTGATTGAAAAGCGTCTATCAACTCATCTAGAGTTTGCTCTCGGAAAGCATTCTGCACTTCTGGCCGATTGATAGTAATCCATGCAACTCCATCTTTAACTTCGTATATTATTTCTTTAAACTTGGTTTCCTCGCCCATATTGCAAATCTCCATATCTGTAATGATAAAAATAAAAGCTTTTATTCGATCTCAATTAAAGTCCCTAGAGTATCTTTAGGGTGCATAAAAAATAAATCCTGTCCCTCGTGTCCTTCAGCCAATTTATCGCCCCCAAGTCTCCGTAACCCAGCTTGAGATGCACCCTCGGCAGCTGCCTCAACATCCGGCACTTTTAAGCATATATGGTGAATTCCTCCCTGAGGATTGCGTTCTAAGAATTTAGAAATCGGAGATCCTTCGCCCATAGGTTCCATAAGCTCTAGTTTTGCATTGCCTAGGTATACATAGGCCATGCGAATGTTTTGCGTCCCTACAATAAATGGTTTTGAGATTTCACAGCCAAATTTTTCCCCATAGAACTTCATAGCAACCTCCAAATCGGGCACAGCAATGGCTACGTGGTCGAAACCAATTACTGGTATCGGTACATCCCCATTTTGTTCTGTATTGACCATTTTCGTTTGCTCTTACTAAATTATAAGGTAACCAAACCTTTACAAGGTTGGCATACACCAGGATAGGCA
>PBCW01000055.1 GCA_002718015.1 Rhodospirillaceae bacterium | reverse complement strand
TTTTCACAAAAAAGATCAACTGACATATGGTGTGAGAGCTGCATTACGTTCGCAAGTCTGAGAGAAGGGAAGTTCGCTCCTAAATTCGCTCGCGCAGCCGAAACGACCGCGAGATCTGTATCCGCAGCAGACAGAAATAATATTTGTCCCGGCGACTGTCCTAGATCGATCGCTTCCGAACCATCAGCCACTACGCCCGGCTGGGCATTTAGAAGATGCATTCTAACCCGCCAGTGCAGTATGAATTGCTACCTTATCTAAACCATGTAATCCAATAACAACCAATTCGGTGTGGCAATCTTCGCCGGATTTCCGAGGTCTGTCGTAATAGAACGAGAGATTCGTCCCAACTCCTTGAATCACAAATCTAAGAGGTTTCTTTTTAATGGCAGCAAAGCCTTTGATTCTAAGAATATCATGGTTCTCGACGAGTTGCCTGATGCGTTGCTCTAAAGTTTTGGCTGACGGCAGGACACCTAATCTTATCGAGAACGATTCGAATTCATCGTGAGTATGGCTATGGTCCATCCCGTCATGATGAGAAAGTCTCGTTTCAAGATCGTTTTCTGCAGTTGCTCCAAGTCCGAGAAGCATTTTAGTGTCGACCCGACCGTATACCGTATTGATTACCTTAGCATTTGGCCTAGCAGTGCTTTCAACTATTTGCACAGCTTTGGCCAACTCATGCTTGCCCATAAGGTCTGTCTTGTTAATTAACACTATGTCAGCGCTACCCAGCTGCTCTTCAAATAATTCCTCTACAGGGTTTTCATGATCTAGTTTGCCGTTACCAGACAGACCTTCTTCAGGAGGCTTGTCGCTTGCTGTGAATGACCCTGCTGTTACTGCGGGTCCATCGACAACGGCGACAACCCCATCTACTGTGACTTTAGACCGCACCTCAGGCCAGTCGAAAGCTTTAACTAGGGGTTTTGGCAAAGCAAGACCTGATGTCTCAATTATTATATGATCAGGGGGATCTGAACGGGAAATTAACCCATCCATAGCCGGAATGAAGTCATCTGCTACAGTGCAGCAAATGCAACCATTAGCTAGCTCGACAACATTTTCGTCTTGGCATTCGGGAATGCCGCAACCTTTTATAATTTCGCCATCAATGCCAAGGTCGCCAAATTCATTGATAATCAACGCCAACCGAATTCCAGCAGAATTTTGCAAAATGTGACGGATGGTACTGGTTTTACCAGCCCCTAAAAACCCAGTTAAGACTGTTGCCGGGATTTTACTTCTTAAATGCATAGGTTCAAACCTCCTAAGGAGCCTTAAGCAACTGAGGAATACCGGCTGTCACTAGGACAACGGACGTAGCCTCCGATGCTATTAACTGGTTCATCTGACCAGCGGCGTCACAAAATTTTCGCGCTAATGCATTCTCAGGCATTATTCCTGATCCAACCTCATTTGAAACAAGGAAAACGCTACCTTCAGCCTGCCTTAACTCTAATGCCAGCTTGGATACGGACCCTTCAACATCGTGATCTGCAAGTATTAAATTAGTGAGCCATAGCGTGAGACAGTCGACCAAAATAGCCGACTTTCTATGGACCTTTAGCACACCAACTAGGTCGGTAGATTCTTCCACTGTCTCCCAATTAGATCCGCGTCGCTCACGATGCAGTTTGATACGCTCTATCATCTCAGGATCACCGGGTTCAGCTGTAGCGATGTAAACCGGCTGCCGCGATATATTTTTTATACACCGCTCAGCGTAAAGGCTCTTACCCGAACGGGCACCACCCAACACCAACGTTATCGCCGGTAATGCTCTGTTTTTAGACATATTATAAACCGACCAAGTTAGGAAATGACTTGCCCGAAAAGTGTAGCAGCACCAAATCCACCTATAGTCATGCCTGCCATTCGTGCACCAAAGTTTATTCGGCTAAACTTTGGCCTTAAAAATCGGAATCCAAAACACACTGCCGCACCGATGCAAAACTGCACAAGACTAAGACCCAGAAGGTATGCACCAAGCACCGATGCCTCTGCTCCTATAATTGCCTCGCCATACGCATAACCGTGGAAAACACCAAATATGCCAATTGCTGGTCCAAACACATATTTAGATGGCGCGTAGCGAAGGGCAGTCATGACACCCACTAATATAACAGACGATGCGATAATTGGTTCAACCAGGGGCAAATCGAAGGCATTAAGATGGATAATGCATCCTACCAAGCAGCCTACGATTAAAGAGCTCCAAGCGGCGAGACCGCTTGGGACCAGCGCACTTATAAAACCCAACCCAACAACAAAAGCTAGGTGATCTAAACCAATAACGGGATGACCAAACCCTGAGAGCAGTCCTTGGAGAATTGTTCGAGGTGTTTGGAAATCCATCGGATGGTGCGCCTCCGCTGGCCCGATGCTAAACCCAAAAACACTAAATATAAGAAATATTATGGCAAATTTTGGTAATAATGACTTTGAAAAGAACATATCAATACTCCCGTCGAACGTTTTTTCATCGCTAACGCCATTTTTCTCACCCCGATTCGCCAAATTTGACCTCGTGGATTATGCTCGTACACCCCGCCGAACAGATCTGCGATAGCGCGTCAACGGCAGGTATACTGGCTCACGGGTCATTGCTCACATCCTGCCTTCCCAGGTTTCCCCAGTGGCGTATGTTGGATGGAACTCTCCGCCTACAGTTGCGGGGGCAGCCACGGCTTTGTTCTTCTAAAAGAATTATAGAAGACCGCACCGTGTTCCCTTGACACGTTCGATCATGGGAACCATTGACGATTAATATTTATCGAAAGGGGAAGGTCTTTGTCAACGAATGGTGAAAAGAAATCTACCCTGCTACCATTAGAATGTATAACCGAAATGCCGGCGTCTACCTTACCAAGACATGGAGGGTCAATCGCGCTTGCTGAAAAAGTGTTCGGTGTACCCACTCAAGGGTGGTTGGATCTTTCAACAGGTATCAATCCCGATGCATTTTCGTTGCCTGGAGTGCCCAAAGAGCTATGGCAGCAACTTCCCGACTCAACGTTAACGGACGCTTGTATTGATGTGGCAGCAAAATATTTTGGCTGTAAACTTCGCGACTGCATCGTGCCGGGTCCGGGGACGCAAGCCTTGATACAATGGCTACCCTGGCTGCGCTCCCCTAACACGACGGGGATTATTGGGCCAACGTACACAGGGCATGCGAATGCTTGGCAAGCTGCGGGCCACGAAGTAATAGAAATAAACGATCTTCCAAGTTGGGGCGATTTTGCGACAGTAATAGTCACGAATCCAAATAATCCCGACGGCAGACAATTTAAAGCGGAAGACTTGGAGTCTCTATCCGAGAGACAAGCTCATGGCGGCGGTTTATTAGTTGTTGACGAGTCATTTATTGATGCATCCCCAACTAACAGTGTTTCCAGCATTGCAGGGAAACATGGTCTCATCGTTCTGCGTTCTTTTGGCAAATTTTTCGGACTTGCAGGATTACGTCTAGGTTTTGCACTAGCAGACGCAGAAACCGCTGAGATGCTGCGTAATGCACTAGGGCCATGGCCGGTAAGTGGTCCAGCCCTTGAAATTGGAAAACAAGCGATGGCTGATTTGAGCTGGCAACAAAACATGCGCATATCGCTTAAAAAACGTTCTGAAAAGATGAGAGAACTGCTAGGACTTTATAATTTTGAAACTTTAGGAGGCACCCCACTATTCCTTTTAGGCAGCCACCCTGAGGCTTATAGTCTCTATCGCCACCTAGCGAGAAGTGGAGTACTCACACGAGCTTTTGAAGGACAGCCAGACCGCCTTCGTTTTGGAATTCCAAAAGATGAAAATGATCTTATCAGAACGGAGTGTGCCCTCCATCAATTTGGAAAATAGAACTAGCTTGGAGGATTTTCGCCCACAACTTACCCACGCTCACTGCCCCATAAGATGCATTTGTGGAGCCGGATATCGCGTGCCTGTCGCAGCACCTAAAGGAAAGGCTTCTTCAAGAGTGGCAATTTCATCGGCACCTAAATCAGTAGCACAAGCATCAATGTTTTCGCGCAGGTGCGTAGGGTTAAGGGTGCTAGGTATTGGCACAATATCGTCTCCTTTAGACAATAGCCATGCAAGTGCAACTTGGCTTTGCGTCAAACCACGTACATCGGAGATTTGATCGATCACTCCAAGTAACTTTACATTTTGTTTTAAATTCTTTTTTTCAAACCGTGGATGATCATTGCGCCGGTCACCCTGAGCAATATCTTCGGAACTACGCATACTGCCGGATAGGAATCCCCGCCCCAGGGGCGCGTATGCGGTGCATGTAATCCCCAACTCACGACAAGTTGGCAAAATGTCTTGTTCTATATCACGCGTCCAAAGCGAATACTCGGTTTGTAACATTGTGATTTTTGCAACCTTCGCTGCACGCCTTATCGTTTCAGCTCCTGCCTCACAAAGCCCGATATACCTAATTTTGCCCTGTTCAACCAAGCGGCTCATGGCACCTACTGTGTCTTCGATGGGTGTTTCCGGGTCAACACGATGTAGCGTGTAAAGATCGATTATATCTACCCCAAGACGGTTCAGGCTCGCCTCACATGCGCGCTGTACATGATCTGGCTTTCCATTCGTTCCTCCCCGTTCACCATTAGGACCTCGAATGTTGCCGAACTTGGTGCCTATTGTAACTCGATGTTTTGCTTCGCCCAGGTTAATGCCCAGAAATTCCTCGTTGTGCCCGTTGCCATAGGCATCGGAAGAGTCAAAAAAACTAATCCCAGAATTCAAGGCTACAGACAAAATCTTTTCTGCACGTTCTTCATCTCGTGGGTGATATCCTCCGGACAATGACGCACACCCATACCCTATAGTAGAAACCTTCAGATCTGTTCCACCGATTTTCCTGGAAATCATAAAAAGATACCTCTTACCAAATAACTTTACATCAGCCGTTAAGCGGATCGTTGCGTTCCGGCATAGTAAAAAAGCCATGCAATACATGAACTGCGCGATGACGATTATATCCAAGCCATGTTGAGTGAGCTTGTCCCGCCATAGTAATAAGAACTTTATCTCTCGTTGGAAGCTTCTCATAGAAGGATATGAGGTCCTCTGGTGAGGCTATCCCATCGTGCTCTCCACGTATGATCATTACAGGACATAAGATCTTTTCTGGGTCACATACTGGCAAGTTTGCACACATATCCAGATAAGTTCCCGTAGGCACAAAACCACCAAAACGACTTTCGGATTTTGCCATAGCCATGGCCACATCTTTATCTGCTAATCCATCTATATCTCGACTAAAAATGGTTTCAAAGAATTCTCGATTGACAGGGCGTTTGTTTGAGGATCTCCACTGAACAAGCTTCTTAGAACGTTCTGCCAAAGTTGGCGACCCCTCACCTGTCCACACCATGGCCCCGAGAGCTAATCGCTTAACCCGCTCTGGATATGCTTCAGCAAATGCCGCTGCTCTCAGCGCCCCTGACGATTGACCCGAAAAGAGAAAAGAAGAAACCCCAGTCTCCCCTATAATAATGTCAGTCGCTGCTTTCAGATCTTCAACTCCCGATGCGATGTCAGAGTTTGCTCCCTCGCGTAACCCTGAGAATCCATAACCTTCGTGGTCCATACTCCAAACATCGTATCCAAGCCGTGCAAACGTATTCATCAGTGAGTAGTCTTCACGGCCTGGAACCTCAAGGTCGTGGCCGGTAATACCGGCATAGGATGATCCATGCACAAAAAATGATATCGGCTTGGGGCTGCCATCAGCCGAAGGAGATGCTAGCTGTCGGCGAAATATATGCAGCTTTATATTTTCTTTCTCTGCCCAGTATTCTTTGCTAACAAATTCATTGCCCATCTGTTTCATCCTTATATGACGCCTGCGCTACAAAATTTTTCAAATCTCAAGTTAAAATGAAGTCGCGTGCACATGCGGGTCTATATCTTTCAAAACCCTATCGAGCTGCATAAGAAACTGAAGATAGAATTCGAAGACCATCACTGGCACATTACATCGGTTTTTCATTGATTTTTTTGGGTGTATCAATGAGAAATTCTATNATNACCTTAGTGCCTTCACCTTCTTTGCTATCAATCTCAATGTTACCGCCATGGCGTTTAACCACCTCCTCNTGAACAAAAGCAAGTCCTTGTCCCGTGCCGTCACCATATTNTTTNGTNGTAAAATATCGTTCAAAAATTCGACCCTTGATATTTTCGGGTATGCCAATACCATCATCTTCAATCGTCAATTGAACGTTGTTTGCAATTCGCTTCGTACGCACTTTTATCTTGCCCGCTTCTGGTTTTCTCCTGCCAATGGCATAAGCAGCATTCACCACTAAATTTAACACCGCCTGGATCAGCGCGCGCTCATCCCCTATTATTTTTGGGAGGTTTTTGGCGAGTTCAAACTCAATAGTAGCAATATCCTTCCATTCTCCGACACAAATTGCACTAGCGCGTTCAACTATGTGATTTAAATCAACGGGTACCATTGCCCTATGGCTCGGACATGAAAAATCTCGCATTGTTCGAGCTAAAGTCAAAACCTGGTCAGCACCATCAATGGCTTGATCCAATGCAAAAGGTAATTCCTCGCGTATGAAATCAATGTCCTTTTTTTTATATTTTGTTCGATAATTAGAGATGATATCAACCAACAATTTCTCACTCTCCACACGATCAATTATCTGATCAATCACCTCAAAAATCATAAGAAGATCTTTGGTTGCATTGCGGCAATAACGGAGACTATCTCCTACATATTGAACAGGAGTATTCATCTCGTGGGCAATTCCTCCAGCAAGTTTCCCCAGATTTTCCATCATATATTTCTGTTTTATTCTATTGTCTCTTTGTAAATTTTCACTTTCAAATTCGATATGCTTCTTAACTTGAATTTGATTTTTCCCATCAGCTCTTTGTTTCTTTTCAACCATCATTTATTCCCACCAAATTCAAAGAGGGTTTGGATCTCGTCGAGCCGATCTTCAATCTGAAGTGGGATAACCTGTGCAAACGTATCTAGAATCGTCAATGCGTTGAGTTCTGAAAACTCACCAGACGCTCGCAATCTTCTAGCTATAGACGAATTCACAATTGACATTTCGGAATAAAGAACTGCAAGATTTGTCAAGTTTAAACTGCCGGCATCCCCGCGTTTGGCCTTGAAATATTGGTGTAGAAGGAAACCTCCGGTTATTCTGGTTAAGGTCTCTTCTGCTGTTGCAAGGGGTAAATGAAAGCGTGCCATGGGCTTTAAATAATCCGTGTGCGGGCAGGCACTGGTCGCTATTTTCAGGCCCATTAATGAGCTAATCGCCTCTTGGGATGTTGTTTTTTTGCCCACCCATCGCTCCTCAGAAATTACCACTAATTCGACTTCAGAGTGCGAGACCACCTTGCCAACACGTCTCGCGATATCGACTAGGGCTACAGCAGTTGGACAGTTTTCTGTTTCTTCCGTATCAAGAGGACAATTTGGGCATTTTTCAAAATCGAGCCTAGCCCATTCTGGTATCACATTGGGCGGTGGGGTTGACGAACGCCCAGTAAGTTTGTCAATTACAATATCAAATTTTTCTGTATGTGAGCTATCAAATTGAAGAATGTACCTAATTTTGGTAGAGGCACTTCCTGCAGAGACCGTCATAACCATTCTCAATCGTTAAGTCGCATGTTGCCACGCAGGATAGTTAAAACCAAATTGACTGTTTGCTTCATGGTTTTCAATTGGCAGCGGCGGACTTTGAAATACCCTCTGAATCAGATTCCGGCACTGAAATCAAATCACAAATAAAATTATAAAATTTTTCCATATTATCAGCTTTCGGCCTTGGATAATTACCGTGGTTCGTCAGAGATTTCCAAGCATTATTAACATGACCAAAACTCCCGACACATGTCCCCAATTGCTCAAAATGAACGGGAGCATTATTTAAAAAAGTGTGGAATGGCTTGGGGTCTTGGTGTCGAATAAGGTTCACATATGACTCATCATAATCTCTCATGATAGCGCTAGCCTTCTGATATGCGGTCCGAAGCACTGATTTTGCGCGTTTGCGCACATTAAGGATATCGGCGGCGTGGTTTGCACCCATTAAGCCTATGTCGCTCGGGTAGGAGTTTTCACTTCCCAGCCAACTAAGCATATTAAGGTAATCTGTTCTAAATTCATTGAGCATATACTCATAATACGATATGCCCTTCCACGCGAGGAGAATGGTATCTTCCTGATCCAGTGGGATTCCCATTTCTTGAAAAACTCTGCTAGTCCCCTCGTTGGTTTCTGTAAGCCAGATTGCATCCTCCAACTCAAGCGCAGTTGCGTTTATCTTATCGCTTTTGATTCCAGAATTGGCCGCAAGTTGAACTAATTGACGCGCCTTCATTGAAATTATTGCACGCACCTCCGTAGCAGTAGACGCTGCAACAGCGAAATGCTTATCGCCAACAGACCGTATTTTCTGAATATACCCGCGCTGAGACATAAGCATGAAAGGATCAAAAGTTGGAGTTTTATTGAACACATCGAGCACGCAATTATCGTGGCTTGAAAGTTGAACTCTTTCCCCACCATAGTAATCCGTCAGATATTGGTCCAATTTGCCAGAGATCTCAAAAGAGGCCCCACCTTCATGAATATTTTCATCATTAAAAGCCATGAGAAAACGCGTAGATGTATACATCAAGCCTGTACGATGATCTGTTGACACCTCTTTAAAAAATACCGAGCCCCTGAGAATTGGAGAGTCAAATAGGTCCTCAACTTCGGCATCATCATCTGCCGCCGCAGCTGCTCCCCCAACCATTTCTTCTTCTTCTTCTTCTCCACCCTCAACTTCAATTTCTGTTGGGTTGAAGCAGAGATACTTCCCAGAGCTGAGCAAATAAAATAGTGTTTCACGGTCCATGTGTATTTCAAAAATTCAAGTTATTAAAATTTTTATTAAATATCAGGCGGCATAAATAACATATTTGATAGTATAGAAAAGTATTTTATTTTCGTACTCCATGTAAATATTTTACTGATCTCTATTTTCGATCTATCCAGTCAAATGAAAAAGCTAGCAAAGTCTAAATGCCCGTTTTTGTCATCAGAAAATCAGCGTTAGTGACTTGAATGTTGCGGCCAACTATCCGTATTGCGCCAGCCTTACGAAATTTATCTAATGTAACCGTTACCCATTGCCTAGTAGCCCCAACCATACTAGCGAGTTCCTCGTGAGTAAGCACGCGGCTAATTATAGGATCATCATTTTCCGCAGGCCCCTCTGTTTCGGATAGGATTAGCAGAAGTTGGGCAAGACGCTCAACTACCGATCGCGTTCCCAGCATTTGCAATAGGGCCGAGTAACATTTACCCTTCTGAATTGATCCTTCTAAAAGGCAAACAGCTAAAATATTCGACTTCTCTACCAAACTACGGAAAGCATCACCTCCCAATTTTAAAAGTTTACAATCATCAGCAGCAATGCCAGACCAAATATGGTGCCCCCCACCAAAAATTTCTGGACCGCCGACAAAGTGGCCACGAGACCAATGGGCGAGAGTAATCTCTCGGCCGTTAGGACCAACATAGAACGTTCGGACCACCCCCGTCTCAATCAAAAATATGCCGGTATGCTGCTCCCCTTGACTGAAAACTGCATCTCCAGCCGGTACCTGCAACTCTATGCCAATATCTTTAAGCTTTTTGAATACATCGGGCCCCATGCGAGAAAATAAAGATGCGGAATTACCGTCTGCGGGTTCCTCAGCTAAGATTAGTGCTGAGGGCCCTTTTTCTCCTGAGTTATTCTCCCTGTCGATGTCTGTACAGTCGTCTTTAACCGAAAATGATGGTTTCTGTGCCATAATATTTTTTTCGCCGTATTTTATCATGGTGCAGACTTAAGAACGCGAGCCTGCCTTGCTATATATTGCGCCAAATTTTTAATCTCTTTAGTTGTTAATGCGTTCGCAATTTTTTGCATTACACCATTGTTATCATTCATGCGTCGACTATTTCGGAAGTCACTGAGTTGCTTTTCCAAATAATCAGCATGCTGAGCTTGTAAGCGCGGAATAATAGGATCGACACCGTGGCATTGGCCGCAACCCGGAATCCCGCGAGTGGGGTCACCACGCTCAAAAAGATTTTTAGTAATCTTTAAAACCTTAGCGTTATTACTTGAAGGTTCTGGGGCTTGTAATCCACTAAAATATCGAGCCGCCTCCAGAAGTTCAGGCATTGATTTTGCCTCAGTTATTCCTGACATCATACCACCATCATTTTTACGCCGTTTCATTTTGAAATCTCGAAGCTGCTTTGCGAGGTAATCGTATGGCTGACCTGCTAGCTTTGGAAATTTTGCCATATGGCTATTGCCATCAACACCATGGCACATTGCACAAGTTTCCCAAGCCTGCAAACTTCCAGTATCGATCATGTCTCCCCTCACCATACTATTAGCGAANCCAATCACCCCAAAAAATACTCCGAAAAGCACAGGTTTGTATTTAATCATTTGTGAATAGGTCAATTAGTGGCCCATGTGGCTGTGCGGTTTAGGAATGTCANTCGATCTTTTAACCANAGCTGTGAAGCTCTGGCGNACATCATCCAAAAANATCAACGTCATTTTTATTTTATCTCCCATTTTTANCTCAGTGANCGGATTTACCAGCATCAGATGTAGGCTCCCAGGCATTAATTTGACTTCTCCGCCTGCTGGAATCGTAAGGCTTTTCTTTTTCCTCATAGTCGCCACGCCATTTTGNACTTCAGATAGATGAAGTTCTACTCTTTGATAATTNGGACTTCTNACAGAAATAAGCGTTACGGAATGTTTCGATTTATTTTTAAACATTCCATACCCTGCATGAGCTTTCGCGTTAGCAGGAGCCTCCCTCACCCAGGCGTCGAGGACTTCGAGTTTATCAGCCGCTACAGACGACGAATTAAAAAAGAAAATGCCCAACATTATTGCCAAAATGTAGTGCATATTACCTGCGCCCATTAAGAAATTTGCCTATTTAATAATTCAGGTGAATATGCATTTTGTAATAACATTTTTATAAATGTGGCGCGTTAGTTTTGTGAAATAAAGAAATCATTTTTTGAAATTGCGTAGCAGTAACATGGGGTACAAGAGGCGGGTTAAGGCTCTCAACCACACGACCCAGCGGATCAACCACAAAAACCTCTGCGCTGTGGTTTACTCTGTAGGTATTATCATCCTTTTTTGGAACAAATTCATAGAAGCCCCCAATCCCCTTAACGAATTGATCAATCATTTCTTTAGTGCCAGTGGCTGCACGAAACTTAGGATTAAAATGCCTTACATAATTCCTGAGATCTGCAATTTTGTCTCGATAAGGATCAACGGATATGAGTATTACAGTGGGTATGTCTTTTGGCAGGGCGTCTTCCGAAATTTTGTCATGAACGGCTGAAAGGTTTGCTAAAGTAAATGGACAAACATCGGGACAGGAAGTGAATCCTAGCAATACTAAATGCCACTTTCCTTGGAAAGATGACGGGCCAAGTTGCCTGCCCTCATCATCAACGAGATTTATTGAAGTAAGTTTCTTTACCTTTTTTGAACCGATACCGAACATCTGCGATGAGAGATCAGCCTTATTAGCATTGGATGAACTCGAATAGTGTCGTGACAAGCCCACCGACACTCCAATCACTACTATAGTTGCAGCGGACCATAAAAANANTTTATGTGAGACTAAATTTCGCCAATTCATTCCAAACTATTGCCTTATCTCTTTTTACTGCTCAATTCCGGATTCTGTTGTTCAAAAGCGCGCATGCTTTCTGCCTTTATAATTTCAATGCATTGTTTTTTTGAATCAATGAACTCATCTTTGGTTGTCATCTCCAACGTGCGGGGGCGTGGCAATTCAATATCGATATCAGCGATAATACGACCTGGCGATGCACTCATTACCAAAACACGATCAGCGAGGAAAATGGCCTCATCAATGTCGTGAGTGATAAACATGACAGTAATGCGAAACTTCGACCAAATTTGCAGCAGGTTCTCCTGCATCATGACGCGCGTCTGCGCATCCAAAGCACCAAACGGTTCGTCCATCAACAAGACGCTTGGGTAGTTAGCCAAAGCTCTTGCAATACCAACCCTCTGCTTCATTCCACCCGAAAGTTCCGCAGGATACCTGTCTGCATAGTCGTAGAGACCAACCATTGACAAAAAGGTGTTGGCGGTTCCTTCTGCAGCAGCACGGCCTGAGCCGGTCCGCAACGGACCAAATGCAACATTTTCCCTGATTGTTTTCCANGGGAACAAGGAATACTGCTGAAANACCATTCCCCTGTCAGGGCCNGGTTTNTCAACTATGTTCCCGTCAACAGATACCGANCCCTGTGTAGGCGANATGAANCCTGCTACCGCATTCAATAAAGTGGATTTGCCACACCCTGATGGGCCGAGTATGCACACAAACTCGCCAGGCATGATNTTGATGGAAGTGCTNTCGATTGCANTATTTTTNACCCCGTCACGCTCAAATATCACACTTACATCATCAATAATAATATTGCCCTGTTTCAGCTTNTTCATGACTTTATCGCACTGGATNGGACCNTCTTCNTTAATGAGCTGTAACATTTNGCAAATNACCCTATTTTATTATTCATTGCAAAATTGTTCGCCGNGNNCTGTTTCGCTCGCGTGTCAANTTCNAAATNCCGATNATNAATAAGGCAAATCCTGNCATTGATAGNATTAAGCCNGCCGGCTCTAGCCATAATGCAGTAGATGCACTNAACCCAAGCATAGCGAGGCTCACCACCCAGGTAGATGACGCACAACAAACTACCCAGCTTAAGGTTGCGCTCGTGAACCCCACAAGGAATGCCCCGCCACCAACAGCTGAGGCATCCCGAATTTGACATTTTGGAGAAAACTTTACCGCACCCAAATCAATCCAAAGCACAATCGCAGCACCGACCATCATGCCTGCCAAGCACTGCAATANTAAATAGGATGGAATTATGTTGAGACTCCACTCCGAAATGCCGTGACCGTAGTCATAATTCATAAATCCAATCTCGAGTAACCATTCATCGCGNATTATTGGCANTGTATCTAAGATATCGGGNGTTTCACGAAGAATGGTGAAAACGTTACCGATATAATCGTAAAACGTTACATAATTAGGAAGATTGTCGAAACGTATGACCATCATCGCCANCAGGAAAAGNTAATAAATCANGACNAANCCGGCTGTTGATGCAAGCCAGACAAGTTTTTGGTGGCGAACTGCAGCAAAGACTGTTTTCAANCCCGATATCATCGGTCGGTCTCCAGTGCCTGCCAGCGCATCAATGGNCGAGCNAATAATCGTATCAAATATGTAGACAACGTACCCAANGCNCCGATTATCAGCATGCCNACNACAATATCNGTGTATTTGATTAAGGAATAAGCGTTCCACGTAAAGTAGCCAATCCCATACTGGCCAGANATTATTTCACCCGCTAATAATGAAAACCANGAAACNCCCATCCCGATCGCAAGCCCCGCAGCNATACTGGGCAAAGCTGCCGGGAANACAACGTGCCAGAANATTTCNAAGTTCTTAGCCCCNAATGANCGCGCCGCCCTNACTAAAATCTCNGGAGTAGCTTCAACCCCTTGTATCGTATTCAAAATGATAGGGAAAAAAGCACCNAGAAATGTGATGAAAATTATGCTGGATTCTTCAGTTGGCCAGATAAGGATTGCTAATGGTATCCACGCNACAGCTGGGATAGGCCTTAATATTTCTACATATGGAATACAGAAATCCTCGGCAACCCGGAATCGTCCCATTAGCAAACCAATTANAATGCCCAGTACAGCTGCCGCCGTGTATCCAATAAGAATGCGTTTCACACTNACAATAATATGAATGTAGAATTCCTGGGTCTGAGCATGGTGAATGAAATTAAGTAGCACCAGAAGTGGCTCTGGTACATTCTCGAAATTCACTCCATTATTGAAATCATATTCTGTTAGGTAATGCCAAATCGCNANAGCTGAAATAATNGCCATGATCCGGATGGTCCAACGCNANCTNANCACCNTGGAAACAAANACCTTTGTCCACACACNGGCCATAATNTGNATNCTAANCNGNTGCTTTTTTGTCTTATCNNTAGCAGNNNCNANTGATGGTCNAATAATTTTTTCACTTAGAAGTTTGTTNACAACCATTTTTTGCCACCATNTTCGNTTTACACTTTTTGAAATGTCCGCTGAGAAGCNCGAAATGNACANAGGCCGANNTGGATATCGAACTTNGNTATTTTTTGGAGAGGGCGGTAGTACAGTTAGGGAGGAANATAGACCTGTCTTACCGCCCGCCCCTGGGACAAGNTAGGTGGCTNCAGAAGCAATTGCTTCCTTAAAACTTATCGTCTTTGAACCTATCTTTTTGGCATACTTATCNGCTTCATACTTCCGCAAAAATGTCTTAAAAGATGNNTTTGTCGGNACGTAAAANGCCATTTTGCCAAAGAGNTTCAANCCTGTNACATCGTCNTAAACGTAAGTGGCNTTTAACTTTTGAGCAACAGACTGAAAGCTNCCAACTGCCTTCAANAATTTGTTNATNTTATTATATGTNTTTATCCCTTCTTTGGCGTGCCAGACTTCNGCTGGTAAGCCTNCGTGGGCCACTTTGGGATCATGCATCATTTTAACTTGNTTATTGTAATCTAAGTCCATTTCTTTAAANGCTTGNCGAATGTACTNATCCTGTATCCAAGCCTGCAGATCCAATGGCGGNATTTGTTTTTCGCGNTCCAACACNCCGTGGTCAAATTTCAANGCCTTATACCATTCNTCNTTNATNGTNGGNTCNAATGTAAGATGACCACCCTTGCTGAAGTACANATACTGAACTTCCTTNTCNATACCTGTCCATTTTTCCANTAGTTCNGCAGCCCGCATNGGATCACTNTCTACCCACTGCCCAGCCTCTACNACTGCTTTCAAAAAGGCTACNACTACCTCNGGATNTTCGGTNGCGAGCTTCTTTCTGACGACTACTCCGTGTAAATANGGAATTCCAGCCTCGCTACCGTCAAAGATTTTTCTGCCCGTGCCTCTGAATTCCATNAATTCNGACCAAGGGCAAAAATCGGCGTGCGCATCAATCTTACCTTTAGCGATGTTNGCNGCGCCGACAGCCGGGCTTTGATTTTTTAATGTTATCTCCGANGATTTTATTCCCGCATCCTGAAGAGCCTTNAGTGTCATCCCCCAGGCCGCACTGCCTACTGGCACAGANATNGANTTTCCCTTCAATTCTTCAAAATTTTGAATTTTNGAATTTACNGGAACTACAACTGCGTTCCCGGATCCCTTTANNTTNTATCCAGTGCCNGCAACNTANAGNGTNCTCAAACTCTTTGTCGCTTGNAACTTCGCNCCGTTNACAATTAGCGGGTAGTCACCCATAACNCCAATATTTAATTTGCTCGCGAGCATTTGGTTGGTNATGGGCCCACCCGAACTGTAATCTGCCCATTTTATATCATATTNTACACCTGCNTATTTNCCNGATTTAGGTAGGTGCTTNTCAAGTAATTTTAACTCTTTAACGATTATTCCCGCAGTATACGTATCGGAACACATACTTTGATGNCCAATACCAATNTTTATGGTTTTCGCATCNACAGCNGTCGCGCAGCTGAACGCAAATACACTCAATGCTATTATTGTTCCTCTTCTCATAANGGTGCTCTCCTTACCATGATNATTANTNTCCNAANCCTANGCNTTGCGAAAGTGATGCCAATTTCTGATATAGCGGNAACAAATTTTTAAACCATTGATAAATATGNTTTAATATCTTTTGGGAAAAAGTTTACGNACANGNACNAGTCATCTTAANGATTAAATATTAGGCAACATNAAAAACGTGACTATATTTTAATCAAACCCGTGGCNCNGATTGAAGTACAACTCGGAAGCNAAGGAAATATTGCCATTGGGCTAGTTTACTGATGAGTCAATTAAGGGAAATTAAAAGATCTAATATGGCCTTACTTGCCCAATCCCTCTCCCCAACCGCGCCGTAAACAATTTTTCCTCTGCCATCTACAACATAGGTGGTGGGCATTCCAAGCAGTTGCCATCTGTCCCGAAGCGAGGAAGACGGATTAATGAGTATGGGAAAACTGAGTGTTTGATCGCTCAAAAATCGCCGAACATGGTCTGCTTGCTCTCCCACATTTATTGCCAGGACTACAACTCCATCTGGTTCAAGCACTTTGTATGCCCTCTGAAGGGCGGGGAGTTCGCGGCGACACGGTGCACACCAAGTTGCCCAAAAGTGGACTAGAATCGGTCGCCCCTGATACTGTCCTATCGTATGCAATTTACCTGATAGGTCGGTGATATCCAGAGCGGGTGCAGTGGGAGGCTCTGGCATTCTGACGAGGCTGGTATCAGTACTGTTAATACTCAAAATTGGGTTTATTTGCCAAAGCACAGCAATAAGCCCAAAAAAAACTATGCTGAGTACCTTTACCATCGCTGCACTCGGATCCCCAATTGAAAAGCATCCGTGCGCGCTCTCAAATTCTCAAAATCAATCGGCCTGCCACTGCCGTCATGCGTCAGCCGTTTAATTTGTAGGGTTTGACTTTCGCGCCTTTTTTGCAATTGTTGAGCAATCCTAGAACAAGTATCTTTCACACAGGATGGCAGATCGCCAACACCCACCGAATGCCCATGTGACTTTCCAACCTCAGAAGATTCAGTGATTTCATTAAAAGAAAGTACCTTGGATAGAACCTCAAAGCCTGTTTTTGAAACAATTTCTCCAAAGTCACAAATCGGGTCTAGACTTTGAACCGCGGAATGATGTGATGCAAAAAGACCGTTACCCTTATGGGTCTCAATAAGGTTATCGTCAGAAAGATGCTGAAATCCATGCCACACTGTGACCCAGCTTGCTCCATACGCATACATCAGGTCTTTTCCCGATGGAAGCTCAGGCTTTATGTCTAACTCTCCATCAATGATCTCATTCCTTAGATCCTGGTATACAGCTTGGTAAAGTACCATATAAGAAACTTTGCCCCGCCTCAGAAAACCAAGCCGCTTCAACGCTGGTATCGGGCTCCAACCTTGTGAGTATTTTTCACAATAGTGGCTTTTCTGGTCATGCAGCTTTTATCTGACTAATTGCCCAGCGGATGTTCTTGTTGACATCCGGGTCAGGATCCCCTTCTGCTTTTTCCAGATATGAAAGAGCGCTCGAATGCGCTATTTCTCCAAGAGCTGCTGCAGCCTCTTTCCTCAAATTACTTATATCATGTAAAAGCGAGGGGGCTAGAGCATGTACCGCACTCACAGCCTTTATTTGGCCCAAGCTGCGAGCAGCTTTCACTCGGACCTGCCAATATGGATCCTCCAATGCATCAATCATTTCATTTGTAGCTGACTTTCCTTTAACACGGCCTAAAGTTTCTGCCGCGGCTTCACGAACAGACCAAACCTCATCAGAAAGCCCTTTCAGGAGTGCTTTGACCACCAAGTCTTCATCGCAAAAAGCCAAGGAACGAATAGCTGAGCGCCGTACATCAGCACTCTCATCCTGAGTAACCTGGATAAGCGCTGGCAGCGTTGTTTTATCCTGCAGGTAGCCAATTACGGTTACAGCCTCCACTCGGACGGAAGCGTGATCGTCGGCAAGCGCTTTCAATGCACCAGATAAAGATATAGGATTCCGAAGCTCACGTAACGCCCGGAGAATAGAGGCGCGCACGAACGTGCTAGTACTATCAACAAAATTAACTAATGGAACTGCACACTCCGGGTTTTTGAATTCGGCTAGGCTGTAAGCCGCTGCCTCGCGCGTGGCTTCATCACTATCATCTAACGCTTCGGCCAAACATTGCGCAGCTGCTGGATCGTCAAATGCCTCAAGTGCTCTAGCGGCTTCTAACCTAACTTCGGCGGCATTATCATCAAAACAATTAATTAAAGCATTTAGGCTACTTTGGTCGGTGTTTTCAGCTAGATCAAGAACTGCCACCTTACGCACCAAGGAGTCGCTATCTTTTAGCCGCTCAAGTATATCTTCGAGGTCTGTTTCATCCTCCAATTCTTCAAAAACTGGCATCACGGGTCAACGCAGTAGATATGGCAAGCTGACATTAACTGCCCCAGTCGGACAATCTGCCTCACAAGGCATGCAGTACCAGCATTCATCATACTTCATATAGGCCTTCTTAGTTTCTTCGTGGATACGCAAAACATCCAATGGACAAACATCCACACAAACAGTGCAACCCTTATGAGCTATACACTTATCGTCATCTACCGTCACTGGCACGGTGCTGGCTGAATGAGCTAATGGCATTTTAACCTCCCAAAAATAATGTTACTCAAGCAGAGACGGCGCCTACGCTTGGACACGCTGTTTGTCATAGGCATCCTTTTCAGCGTCATCAATTGGTACCACGTACGGATCTACCTGCCTCTTTTTTATGTCCATGCGGCCGTCCGCATTTTTGTAGAGCTGGCTAAAACAGAACCAATTATCATTATCGCGTTCGGGGTAATCGAGATAATTATGATATAGACCCCACCGACTTTCCTTACGGAAAAGCGATGCACATGCTGCCATGTCAGCACAGTCTAATATTGAATGGGCTTCCAAAGCCCGCATCAATTCGTGAGAGTCACGCGCAGACATATCCTTCATGTCTTCACGAACCTCAGCAAATCGCTCCTGTGCAAGCTGCATTTTGCGCGTCACTTTAGGTGGCTGCAAATAATCGTTCACCAATCGGCGCGTTTTATATTCCACCTGATTTGGCGGGATACCATCCTCAACCTTAGTCGGAGCCAAAACCCGCGATTTCTCATTCTCCACCTGCTCGTCATCATATTCGGCGAAATCTACCTCTCCAGCATGATCAATTGCATCCTCTCCAGCAAACCAACCATTGGTGAATGCCCCTAACATATAATTGTGAGGAACGCTTGCCATATCCCCAGCTGCATAAAGACCCTGTACAGTTGTGCGCGCATTCTCATCTACAAATACACCCGACGCACTGTGGCCTGAACAAAAACCAATTTCCGATATGTGCATCTCAATCATTTCGTGACGATAATCAACTTTACGACCATGCTGGAACCTTCCCCGGGTAGGCCGCTCCACATTGTGAAGGGTGCTCTCGATTTCTTCGATGGTTTTTTCATGAAGATGATCAAGTTTCAGAAAAACTGG
>PBCW01000054.1 GCA_002718015.1 Rhodospirillaceae bacterium | reverse complement strand
GATGCCATTGTCTAATCCTTACAACTCTACCATTCAATTATTACACTTTATTATTGCCGGTGTTCAATCCAATTAAACATAAAAACGCAGTTTGCCTAACAAAAAAAGCGTATATATCTGTTTAAACTGGGCGTCCATTAGACACCTTTCAAGTCCCAAGTCAACTTCTGGTTCTGATATGTGGCTAACGGTTATTAAGGAAGAGAGTTCATTGCATAAGCCGCGCATATGCAAGTTCGAACAACTCCATTGCATGCCACTTGGGGATAATGTCCGCTGTGGAAAATTTTGGGGATAAGGTGTGTGCCTTCTGTGCGTAAACGAATGGGTTATTCACAACTAATTTAAAAACTAGTTTTCTTTGCACTGGACATTTGATTGGTCCACGGTCACCCTCTAAACAGCATGAATTAGTGCTGAATTTGAGATCGTACGTCGGCATACGTATAGTTTTAAATAAACTGTTACGTGCTCTGTATGAACTAGATTTAGGGCTCAAGCGGCATCGGGACATCTTGGTAAAGCTTGAGTTGGGTAGCCACGGTGTTCACAGCAATCGTGTCTTTGACAGGGATGTTGCGCGAATAGTAATCTTTGTTCGCGGCAGAATATCGAAAATGCTTTTGAGCATAACGGCAGCGTCGTCGCCAGGGCGCCTGTTGTTCAAGCTCAAGTATTACCTGACTAGCCTCATGCGGGGAGCCTTACGGCTTCATAGGCGTCGGCAGCACCNCACAGGTGNTAATACGACACGGTGGTCCCACCAACTCCTTGTCGTATTGCCGACGCCTTTTTTATTTGAAGAAAGGTCGAACGATACGTTANAANNATCAGTCNCGNGTTTTGNAGCTTATTGTGNTGTTACGTGATCGGCGTTTAAACACNGAACGGCANTTAACGTTCCTTTAAACGCGCACACANAAGCGTGAGGCCGTCNATATTTTTTCTCTCNATAATTTCCCAGCTCGCGCTTACCAATTTNGCAACAAGTTCTTTTTCNGANTAGTCATTTACATATCCAGAAGCTCTTCGNTCCTCGTGATCACAGCTTACCCTTGAAGGCACACNGTGATANACGATATAAAGNNGNCNCACAGATGTTCTCAGNCTCGCGAACAAGCNGTCNACATCGTGAATATATTCAAGCACCCCAAGNAAAGTTGCCATATCCCAATGCCCTCNTGGAAATTGGTTTTGATTGAGATCAGCAATAANCGTATTTTTTGAAAATCGAACAATATCNAGAGGGGTGTATTTTACAGCTATCGGGANNTTTTGAAACAGCGTCATCGTGCCAGCACCNACATCAATAAGTGTCCCTGTCCGCAATAANTATGGCATAACNATTGAAGCGCGCATTTCNGCGCCCTGCACTAAATTTGGAGGCCGNCACCAACGCCATCCNTCAGTTGCNTTTGCNTTNATAATACTTTTCGTAAAGCTGGCACGGGCGTTTCGATCGTAAGGTCTCTCTTNAACATCCGANAGCGACGGTGGGGGTGGTGGGTACGNTTTAAAANAGCCATCGTATACNGGGTCTGCCTCAACAGCCTCNATNAATGATGGNGCAATGGCTAAAATATTACCAGTCTCGTCACCCGNNATCCAAGGCATTAAAACTCCGGGCANATGGATNTGTGGAAACCAAAAAAGACGAAACCCNAGCTCCAGNAGGCGTTCNGAAACCCTGCGAAACTCTTTTAGCGAATTTCNCTTNGCGTATTCTGTTGACTTTTCNAAAATTATCGCAGCAACNTTCCCGGATTTTAGTGNCNCATCTGCTCCATCCAGCACTTCTGGTTCCCCGCCCTCAACATCAACTTTNATAAAAGTCCGCCTCTTAGAAAGTCCTTGGCGCGCAGCAAGAAGCTTATCAACCGAGATCATTTCGATATCCTNGCCNGCNGCAATCGGNACTTCTCCNGGATGCAGANCCCCTGTTTGATGNCCCATTGNCGAAAATGACCAGAGTTTNGTGGAGCCAGNATCCAGCCCACAAGCAGCNTCGATAATCTCAATCTGCTCATNACGCTGATTTAGTTTNGCCCATAATTTCAGTACGCGTGAATTATGGGGATCAGGNTCTATAGCCACAACACTGACATCGCCGCATGGAGCGCTAGCAGCAGATAAGGAATAAATTCCGAAATGGGCCCCTACATCNATAANNAAGTCACCCGACATNAGGTGNCGNTCCAANAAACTGCGGTACGGGTACTCATACCCACTGTAGAGNGNCTCGCAACGGGCAAGNAGGGCTAACCCCGGGTCTTTAGCGTAGTCAGGTGGCAACACCATGACGAAACGAGCTGATCCATCGTGATTTTTCTGACATGATGGCAGTAATAGATTACCATCGCTCGACNCTGGCAGTTGAGGAAGTATTTTCTGGCCCATAGAAACTCNNNACCTACNGGGTTNNTNTACAGGTTTNCAATTANCGACAATGCGGCGCAAANAANANCGCGTAAAGAGNAAAAATTTGGCAATTTTGTCTATACAGTCTAATGTNATAACNGGTTACGTCGGNAATGCAGNAGCGCGNTTACCNCTACAAAGACTTGGTTTCGAAGTCTGGGCTTTAGATACGGTCATCTTGTCNAACCACCCGGCTNNTTGCCCACCTACCGGTCAAACCAGCACTCCTGANCAAATTTTAGATTTGTTTAACGGTATCCNCTCACTAGGACTTCTNAATAAATGCGTTGCAGTGCTTGGTGGGTATNTGGGTAATGCGNANAATGGANCCGCATTAGTGCATGCGGTNNNTNAGACTANANAGGAAAATAAGCGCGCTTTGTTTATTTGTGATCCTGTGATGGGTGACAACGGNANAATNTATGTCGANGGAGANATTGTAAGCTTTTACNCAAACAGAGCTATGAGTATGGCCGATATAATACTTCCCAATGCGTTCGAGGCAAGTTTATTGACGGGTATCTCCGTAACNNACGTCAGCACAGCATTGCAGGCCATTCAGAAACTCAAAAACAGAGGTCCGGCAATTATAATNGTTACGGGTGTAAAGGCGCCAGACACCTCAAAANTNGCGACCTTGATATCTTTCAAAGACGAAGTATGGCAAACTTTAACNCCCAANGTTGAAATCCAATCNCATGGCGCAGGCGATTTACTAAGCGCGCTTTTTACTGGNAATTATATTCAGAGCNGNAACCCTTTAATGTCNGTGTCAAGTGCNATAGCGGGCGTATATGCAGCGTTAAAGAACGCAAAAAAAACCGANACCGACACTTTATCNNTNACNTCCGTTCAGGAAACAATACTTGANCCGCCNGAAACATTTAANCCAGAACGGNTNNNGTNANTTTATATGCGTGCTTATCAATNANCNAGNNAATGACNTGGTNCCATGGTGTTTTCCCATCGNNACATTAAAAGAATCTGTTTACTAGCACCTCGGCAATCTGNACCGTATTCAACGCAGCCCCTTTACGCAAGTTATCCGCAACCAACCAAAATGCTAANCCGTTTTCCACAGTGTGATCATCGCGAAGGCGACTGACGTAGACTGCATCCTCGCCAGCACTTTCTAGCGGTGTTACATAGCCGCCATCCTCNCGATCATCAACNACAATTACACCTGGCGCCTTACGAAGCAAATCACGTGCTTCGACTTCAGAAACATCATTATCNAATTCCACANTTACAGCCTCACCGTGCCCAACAAAAATAGGTACACGCACACAACTCGCTATCACTTTAATNNCAGGGTCAATAATTTTCTTAGTNTCNGCCGCCATCTTCCACTCNTCTTTNGTGGAACCNTCATCAAGAAAAGAATCGATATGTGGNATTGCATTGAATGCTATCTGTTTTGTGAAGTGTTCTTTNTTTATTTCTNCATTTACGTAAATATTACGNGTNTGCTCAAATAGTTCGTCCATNGCACTTTTCCCCGAACCTGAAACCGACTGATAAGTAGNAACCACNACGCGTCGNACNTGGAATGCGTCATGTAAAGGCTTAAGCGCTACTACCATCTGAATTGTTGAGCAATTAGGATTTGAAATAATATTCCGCTTTTCATATAGATTNACCGCATCCGCATTCACTTCTGGCACTATCAATGGCACATCCGGATCCATTCTGAATTGCGAGGTGTTATCAATTACAACNGCCCCNACTTTCGCNGCTTTNGGTGCAAATTCGGCGGAAACCTGTGCNCCAGNGGAGGAAAGAACGATATCNGTGCCCTTAAAATTGAAGTTTGCTAAATCCTGTACATCAAGAATAGNTTCATCACCGAACGANACCTGCTTACCTGCAGACCGTTCTGAAGCAAGAGCTACAACCTCGTCAGCTGGAAACCCCCTCTCTGCTAGNATCTTGAGNATNTCTCGGCCTACATTGCCNGTTGCACCCACTACAGCTATCTTGTAACCCATTTTTTTGTTTCCTTCTCCGCATTTTCTCGCGCGGCAGTGAAAAATCGAATTATTGNATAACGAAAGATTTTCGCCATNNGTGATAAAANGCTNAAAATCATANACAAGGTTTANGTCTCGGATATTCTCATCAATTTTTCTAATAANGCATCACCCATTGCATCGGTNGATAATTCAGTTGCGNCTAATTCTGTNATATCNGCAGTCCGCATNCCATCATCAAGGACCGAACGCACGGCCCTTTCTACNAGCAATCCATCCTCAGCCATATCAAGNGAGTGTTTTAGCATCATNGNAAAACTAAGGATTGCAGCCAATGGATTTGCAATATTCAACCCAGCAATATCAGGGGCNCTCCCATGCACNGGTTCATATAGTGCTAACCTGCNACCACTTGANTCAGGCGCCCCCAGAGANGCGGACGGCAGCATACCAAGCGACCCTGTTACCATTGACGCACAATCCGACAANATATCACCAAACATGTTGTCCGTAACAATGACATCAAACTGCTTTGGCTCNCGCACCAATTGCATTGCGCAATTATCGACATACAAATGACGCAACTCAACGTCACTGAACCGATCGCGCTGGANNTTTGTCACCACATCCCGCCATAATNCACCTGTCGCCATCACGTTTTCTTTATCAACTGAATGCAAAATACCCTTTCTCTCTCGGGCCAGCTCGAATGCCACCTCGGCGACACGATAAATTTCATTTTCTCTATACCGCTGCGTATCAATGGCTACGCGCTCATTTTCCTTGCCCTCTATACCGCGCGGTTCGCCAAAATATATGCCTGATGTGAGTTCTCNTACTATTAGGATATCCAATCCCTTTATAACTTCAGATTTTAAAGAAGAAGCCTCGAGCAGNGCATCAAATGTAATTGCGGGCCGTANATTAGCAAAAAGGTCCAATTTTTTCCTTAGTTTCAGCAANCCTGCCTCAGGCCGTATATCCCGGGGTAAATGATCAAACNTGGGGCCGCCGACAGCACCCATAAGCACAGCATCTGCTGTTTTCGCTTTGTCTAAGGTTTTATCTGCAAGCGGCTCCCCATAGGCTTCAACCGCCGCACCTCCAAAATGATCATCCTCAACTTCAAGTGTTACAGACCTAACATCACATAGCCAATCGATGACACGCCGCACCTGGTCAACCACTTCCGGGCCAATGTAATCACCAGGCAATATCAGAATTTTCCGGTTTACAGCCATAACAAGCATCCCTCACACAACAAAGATGAGAGTCGAAAAGATGAGCCGTCAAGGCTTTTGCAAAAAATCAAGTAGACACTCCATACCTTTCATTCACCTTAAAATAATTCGATACCCGGAAACTGGGTTTAACAGCACAAAAATCGAATTTTTTAAAAAGACCGCAGACCTTTGGAAAGGTAGATTGGGCACGAGCCTCTATAAACTCAAATACGGGCTTTGCTCCGACCAAAACAACCCCGTATTCTTTGATTTTCACTTGCTTTCATTCTCCAAGTAAAGCCAAGGCTGATTTGCCCGTTGAGTGTTTTCAAAGCCATCGATCTTTTTTTGTTTTTGTAAAGTGAGACCGATATCATCTAATCCTTCCAAAAGACATTTTCGCCGAAATTCGTCAATTTTAAACGCAACCCTGCCTCCATTCGGTCGGATTATAGTCTCACCATTGAGGTCTACGGTAAGCTCAGGGTTTTCCCTGTCTGAAGCATCCGCCATTAATGCTTTTAATTGATCTGATTTGACGGTGACAGGTAAAATTCCGTTTTTAAAACAGTTGTTATAAAAGATGTCTGCAAAACTTGTCGATATGATGCACCGAATGCCAAAATCTAGTAGTGCCCATGGCGCGTGTTCTCGGGAAGATCCACAGCCAAAATTGTCACCAGCAACAATAATCCCAGACCGTCGGTACGGCTCTTGGTTCAAGATAAATTCTGATTTTTCGGTTCCATCAATATTAAAACGAAGCTCATCAAAAACAACGCGCCCAAGTCCAGTGCGTTTTATTGTCCTCAAATATTGTTTCGGAATGATCATATCGGTATCGATATTTATTCTATCCATGGGCGCCGCGATGGCTGTCAGCTTGATGAAGTTTTCCATACGGTTTTTTTAAGTATGCTTCCTTTAAAACACACTTTCCCCCTCAAAGAACAAATTCAAACTATCTGCCGTTTGGACTCGCGCAGAGCCTAAATCCTACGGAGATCAGCCTTATAAGTCTTGCGCCGGCACTCCGATAAATCTTGGAAATTTTAATTTCATCAACTTTTGACTCCTTCAAAAACCAGCTACGTTTACTGGTGACACGAACGAAAACTCGATCACGCGAATGCAAATGATCGTCGCCGTAATTGCCATGATGCCGATTCTCCTTACCCCTCATGGTAACATTCCCCGAACATCGGTTAACTTTCCTGTCACCGCAGCAGCTGCTGCCATCGCAGGGCTTACTAGGTGTGTGCGNCCCTGCCGACCCTGCCGACCCTCAAAATTCCGATTGGATGTTGATGCACAGCGTTCCCCCGGCTCTAACCTATCGGTATTCATAGCAATACACATAGAACAGCCTGGTGAGCGCCATTCAAACCCTGCTTCAGTAAGAATTCTATCGAGGCCTTCTTCTTCCGCCTGTCGTTTTACCAGTCCGGAACCGGGTACAACCATCGCCCGAACACTATCAGATACCTTACGGCCCTTGGCAACCTCCGCCGCAGCTCTGATATCTTCAATTCGACCGTTTGTGCAAGAACCTATAAACACCCGGTCGACGGGAATACCTGCCATATTCATACCTGCTCGTAGCCCCATATAGTCAATAGCGCGTCGCCAGCTGTCTCGAGCACCCTCAGTGGGCGCATCTGCTGGATCTGGAACTTGACTGGTAATTGGCGCTACCAATTCCGGACTAGTCCCCCACGTCACCTGTGGTGCTATTTCGCTGACATCCATTATGACTTCCTTATCATAACTTGCACCCTCATCTGAGGGTAATGTCTTCCAATAGGATACGGCCTGATGCCATAGCTCTCCCTTTGGCGCTCGCGGACGCCCCTGAAGATAGGCAAATGTAGTATCGTCGGGGGCTACGAGGCCAGCCCTAGCGCCGGCCTCTATGGTCATATTACTGACCGTCATTCGACCTTCCATTGTTAATGATTCAATTGCCGGACCTGCATATTCTATGACATGCCCCGTCCCCCCTGCAGTACCTATCTTCGCTATAACAGCTAATATGAGATCTTTAGCGGAGCAGCCTGCAGGCAAATTCCCATCAATGCTAATCCGCATCGATCTAGCCGGAGCCTGGATTAGCGTTTGTGTTGCTAGCACGTGTTCAACTTCTGAGGTCCCGACACCGAATGCAAGCGCACCAAAAGCTCCATGCGTTGCTGTATGACTGTCCCCACAAACAATTATCGTTCCAGGAAGAGTGAACCCCTGCTCGGGACCAATGACGTGTACTATTCCATTTCTAGCATCGTCAACCTCGTATAGCTCCACCCCGAACTCAGCGCAATTACGTCGCAGCGTATCAATCTGGAGCTGTGACTCCTCATCTATTTTTTCATTCCAGTCCGTCGGCACATTATGGTCAAGCACAGCGATCGTTGCATCAGGTCGACGCACGCTGCGACCAGCTTGACGCAATCCCTCATAAGGCTGAGGCGTTGTAACCTCGTGTGTTAAATGACGATCTATATAGAGTAGGCAGGTCCCATCCCCTTGGACATCTACCAGGTGGCTATCCCATATTTTCTCGAATAGAGTTTTCGGATCCGTCATCTTCCACCCACGTTATGCCGTTACCTCAGGCCCCTTTTTATTCTTTTTCAACTTTTTCTTCATCAAGCTTTTTAGGCTCTGGTGCCTGATCTGCTGTTTCAATGTTTTGGTAAACATCCTCGGTCACCGCAGCCGCAACAGCTTCCGATACAGTCTCTTCTTGCTCACGACGATAGCTGGTATCTTCTGCGATACGAGCAGATTTACCACGCCTTCCGCGCAAATAATAAAGCTTGGCTCGGCGAACCGAGCCTCGCCGCACAACATCTATGCCGTCAATGCGCGGGCTGAGCAGAGGGAAGATCCGCTCGACCCCTTCACCATTACTGATTTTGCGTACAGTAAAAGAACTGTTTAGCCCTGCATTTCTGCGTCCAATACACACACCTTCAAAGGCTTGTATGCGTTCTCGGGTACCCTCGACAACACGTACATTTACACGCACAGTGTCTCCAGGCTTGAAACTAGGGACAGAGCGTTTTTCTTGCAGCGCCGAAGTCTGACGTTCTTCAAATTTTTGGATGGTATTCATAATAAAATGCCTTCTATCTTATTGCTGTGCAATGTAGGCAGACCAAAGGTCCGGTCTGTGATTTCGAGTAAGCCGTTCTGATTGTTCGCGTCTCCAAGCACTAATTTTCTTATGATGACCGGAAAGCAAAACTTCTGGGACGGAACGTCCGCGCCATACTTGTGGGCGAGTATAATGCGGGTATTCCAAGAGCCCTCTTTCAAAACTCTCTTCTGACAGCGATTCTATATCACCCAAAATTCCAGGAATGAGGCGAATACAGGAATCAATTATTGCGATGGCAGCAGGCTCTCCTCCCGAGAGGACAAAATCCCCGAGACTTACTTGGTGTGGCTTGTGCATATCTAAAAACCGCTCATCTATACCCTCATAGCGCCCGCACACAAAAACNATNCCCGGCCCATNAGCAAAATCCTTCGCCATTTGCTGATCAAACGTTTTACCGCGCGGNGTTNNGTATACAACAGGNCTATCACCNATTTCTGATATTGAACTCAACGCTGAGTCAATTACATCTGCTCTCATTACCATACCAGGCCCGCCACCGCACGGGGTNTCATCAACAGTCTTGTGTCTATCAGANGCAAATTCACGGATATCNGTAGCTTCNAATGTCCACAANCCCCTCTCCAATGCTTTCCCAGCAATGGATAGACCTAACGGCCCCNGAAACATTTCTGGAAATATTGTNAGCATATCCACTTTCCAGGTTGACATTACAGNCCCTCCGCGCCNTCNCGCTGCCNNTTTTCCCGCACCTCTACTATTCCGGGCGGAACCATAACCAAACAGCCAGCATTCATTTCCACNACTGGAAAAATTTCCCGCGTAAAAGGTAATANGCTTGTTTGTCCATCNAAGCCTATTATTTCAAGCACATCACCAGCTCCATATTCTTCAACCGACCTGACCCGCCCGTATACCTTACCGCTCTCTAGTAAAACGTTTAAGCCCACTAGATCTGCATAATAGAACTCATCATCTTCTGCTGGAGGCAAAATATCGCGTTTAATATAGAGTTCCGTCCCTACTAACGCCTCGGCAGCATTACGGTCACGCACGTCATTCACCCTCCCCAGCAGCAAACCGCGCGAATGACCGGTCACGTTAATATTGTAAACATAGACGCCCGACGCATCGGTAAACGGCCCATAACCCGGAAGATTATCCGGGTCAGCGGTGAAGCTTTTGACTCGAACTTCACCACGCACACCATGCGCGCTTGCAATTACACCCATGAGTAATCGGTCTGAGTCTATATCAATCGTTTTGCTCGACACTGACAGCTTATCCCTCTTTCTTTTCCGAAACTGGGCTAGTTTCACTACCCTGAGAACCTTTTTGAACTTCAAGGGTACCTTCTTCAGATTTGCTTTCGCCCGAATCCCCATCCCCTATTTTGCCTTCATTAGGATCAGAAGCGTTACCCGCAGCGCCTTCAGAATCAACTGAAACTTTACCTTCTAGTGCCTGTTCTTCAACGGGCTCCTGGTCGGACGCGGCTTCTTCTGGTGGCATTGCAACCGCGGCGTCTTCTGCTGCCTTCCGTTTTTCCTCCTGCGCGGCGAGACGCTCTAAAGTTTTCGCACGAGGCTTATCTTTCTTTGTTTGGGAAGGGATTGTTGGCGCCGGTCGCATGTCTGCCGCTGCGAGCATACGTGCTATGCGCGTCGACGGTGTCGCGCCAATCGAGAGCCAATGTTCGATGCGCTCATTTACCAGAACCACACGTGCAGGATCGTCCTTTGATAACATTGGATTATAGGTTCCCAATTTCTCTATAAAACGGCCATCTCTGGGCATCCGTGTGTCCGCCACCACAATCCGGTAGAATGGACGTCTTTTTGCCCCGCCGCGTGCTAATCTTATGCGTAATGACATAATAATTTCTTTCCTCGGCTTTCGATTTCTAAATGTTGTATTATCAGGTTAAACGGCCGCTAAAACCTGGCGGCAAGCTAGGCATTCCAAGTCCAGAAAAGCCATTTCGCGATAACCCTTTATGACCCATCTTACCCATCTTTTTCATCATTTTATTTACAATTATCAGTTGTTTAAGTAACTTATTGACCTCTTGTACCGTGGTGCCCGACCCAGCTGCAATACGACGTTTTCTCGACGCTTGGATTATTTTTGGCTTTAACCGTTCTGTTGGTGTCATAGATTGAATGATTGCCTGCTGGTGCANAATCATCTTTTCATCGACATCGGCCTCAGTCATTTGCTTTTTCATCTTACCGACACCCGGGAGCATACCCACTAAACCTGATAGCCCTCCCATATTCGATACTTGGCGGAGTTGATCAGCCAGATCATTGAAATCCATTTGTCCCTTTTTAGCTTTAGCAGCCAGTCTTTCAGCTTCTGCCTCCTCAACGCTCTCATGAACTCGTTCTACCAAACTGACCACATCACCCATACCGAGAATACGTCCTGCGATACGCTCGGGGTGAAAGCTTTCCATTGCATCAAGCTTTTCGCCAGTCCCTATGAGCTTAATCGGGCAACCAGTAGTTGCACGCATCGAGAGTGCTGCGCCTCCCCGGGAGTCACCATCAACCCGTGTCAAGACGATTCCCGTAAGATCAATGCGTTGGTTAAACTGTTCAGCTGTATTGACGGCATCTTGACCAGTCATAGCATCGGCAATTAGCAATGTTTCTANGGGTTTGACCTGGGCATGGATGGNTGCCAATTCAGCCATCAAAGCTTCATCAACAGCAAGACGGCCTGCTGTATCCAGCATAACTGCATCATAGCCACCAAGCGATCCAGCCTGCATCGCACGTTCAGTGATTTCTACGGGCGGTTGACCCTCTATTATGGGTAGGGTCGTAATTCCCACTTGTTCACCTAAAATTCTAAGCTGTTCTTGTGCTGCTGGTCTGGCAACATCAAGCGAAGCCATCAGGACCTTTTGGTTTTCTTTTTCGGATAAATACTTACTAATTTTTGCACTAGTAGTCGTTTTCCCTGAACCTTGAAGACCCACCATTAGATAAGCACCTGGTGGATTTAGCGGGGTTTGTAGCTTTATATCGTCGCTTCCCAGAATATCNACCAAGGCATCGTGCACTGCCTTGATAACCATTTGACCGGGAGTTACTGATTTCAGAANTTTCTCGCCAATAGCTTCNGATTTCACTTTTTTGATGAGATCGCGCGCGACAGGTAACGCCACATCGGCCTCTAATAATGCAATTCGAACNTCGCGTAGGGCCAAATCGACATCTTTTTCTTTTAATGTACCGCGACGTTTAAGAGCTTCAAAGACCTCATTCAACCGTCCTGATAAAGTATCGAACATGACCGCTCTTACCCAAAAATTTATACCAAAACCCAAGATTCGCTAGTGAGCGAAACTCGCGGACTAACGGGGCCCCTCANGACCAGTNTATTCTTAATAAGAAATTGGCGCGAAGTTGTACGATTGGCAGACGCCCAAGTCAAGGAACATCCATCTATTTTTTGATTCTAAAATCATTGGACTTGTAACCTTTTCGGGCCATAAATGGTTTATAAAAATAGAACAGGGACAAATGATGACATTATTCGTCAAGATGCATGGGCTAGGAAACGATTTTGTCGTTATAGATCAGAGAGAAGAAACCGAAGAAACCCTTTGGACTTCTGGGGACCAAATCCGGTTAATTACTGATCGACGCCGCGGCGTGGGATGCGACCAGGTAGTTTTTATTTGTCCCGCCAGAAGCTCCGGAGCATGCGCGCGCTTGCGATTTTTTAATGCCGATGGGAGTGAATCAGATGCCTGTGGAAATGCCTCCCGCTGTGTCGCCTCGCATTTAATGAATCTTTCAAACGAATCAGAAATAATCTTGGAAACCAGCAACAACATTCTTCACGCTACTACAACGGGGGGAAACCTAGTAACTATTGATATGGGATCACCCAAACTTGATTGGACTGATATACCCATGTCAAAACCATGTGATACCCTTCGCTTACCTATCTTAGAGGGAAAACTCCGTGACCCAGTCGGAGTCAGTATGGGCAACCCGCATTGTATATTCATTGTGGAAGATGCGGAGGAAGTAAATTTGACAGAAGCCGGACCTAGGATTGAGAATAATGCGTTATTTCCCGACCGTACTAATGTTGGGGTGGTCAGCAAAATTTCAGCTAAAAGTTTTAGGCTGCGTGTCTGGGAAAGAGGAGTAGGGGTCACCGAGTCATGCGGAACAGGTGCTTGCGCAGCCGCGGTAGCTATTTACAGGCGTGAAATCGGTGGGCGTGAGGTAATCATCGAAATGGATGGAGGTCAATTAGGCATTCATTGGCGAAAAGAGGATGACCATGTCTTAATGACTGGGCCAGTCGAAACAAGTTTTATTGGCGAGTTAATGCTATGAAAAACAAACAAAGTCAGCCCGATGTTATAACGTTCGGCTGTCGCCTAAACACATTTGAAAGCCAAATAATAAAAGATAATTTGAGTATTTCAGCGAATGAAAATACCGTAGTGCTTAACACCTGCGCGGTTACTGCAGAAGCGGAAAGACAAGCTCGACAGGCTATTCGCAAAGTGAGACGCGAGCGTCCAGATGCTCACATTGTTGTAACTGGCTGCGCAGCACAAATCAAACCGGAGCGGTATGCATCGATGGACGAGGTTGATCTCGTCCTAGGTAATGTTGAAAAACTTCAACCAAGTGCCTTTGCAATTCAGCAGAAAGAAAAGGCTCAGGTTAACGACATTATGTCAGTCACAGAAACCGCGAGCCATTTAATTACTAGTTTAGAAAACAGAGCTCGCGCCTTCGTGCAGATCCAGAATGGCTGCAATCACCGCTGTACCTTTTGCGTAATACCCTTTGGCCGCGGCAACAGCCGTTCGGTGCCAATGGGTGTCATAGCTCAACAAATTTGCAAATTAGTGGAGGCCGGGTATCACGAGGTGGTTCTTACTGGCGTGGATATAACGTCATATGGAGCTGATCTTCCCGGAAAACCCAGTCTGGGGCAGCTGATACGTAGACTTTTGAAACAAATTCCAGACCTATCTCGGCTTCGCCTTTCATCGATAGACTCCTTTGAGATCGATGAGGTTCTTATGCGCACTCTTGCAGAAGAACAGCGCTTAATGCCGCACCTACATCTGTCTCTACAATCTGGCAGTGACATGATCCTAAAACGAATGAAGCGCCGCCATACTCGGCTCGATTCTATCCGCACATGCCAGATGATAAAAAACTTGAGGCCCGATGTTGTATTTGGTGCAGACCTAATTGCAGGCTTCCCAACAGAAACCAATGAGATGTTCAATGATAGCCTTTCTTTAATAAAAGATTGCGGACTGACTTGGCTTCATGTCTTCCCCTATTCTGCCCGCCCAGGCACACCAGCGGCACGAATGCCCCAACATCCAAAAAAGCTTCGCCAGGAACGGGCCGCGAAGCTTCGTAAGGCAGGCAAAAAAGCAGAGCAAACTTTTTTTTCTAGTTTATTAGGTAAAAAAGCTCGCGTCATTGTAGAACAAGGTAAGCATGGCCGGTCAGAGCAATTTGCTCCAATTTTACTTGACCAAGAGGCACCAGAGGGCGCGCTTCTTGAGGTCAAAATCACCGGCGTTTCCAAAGGTCGACTCACAGCTAAAGTGCGAGGTGCAGCATGAGTTCAAAGAGCTGGCTTAGTCGATTGCGCAGAGGGCTTTCCCAATCCTCTTCTCGTCTGACAGAGGGAGTGACAGCTGTTCTCACTGGCCGTCGGCTTGATGCAGAGACAATAGAAGAGCTTGAAGAAACCCTAATTCTTGCTGACTTGGGTCCTACTATGGCCTCCCGCCTCGCTAAAACCCTTAGTCAAAAACGTTTTGAAAAAAATGTGCAGTCTCATGAAGTGCTTCGTTTCTTGGCAGACCTAATAACTGAAGTTCTGGAGCCAATTGCTAAACCACTAATATATAAATCCGATAAAAAACCTCACATAATTTTAACTGTCGGTGTCAATGGGTCAGGCAAAACGACAACTGTCGGGAAACTTGCACAGCAACACACAAAAAAGGGCAGAAAGGTAATGTTAGCGGCCGCTGATACCTTTCGTGCAGCGGCAGTTGAACAACTAGAGATATGGGGCAATCGCACATGTAGCACAGTTGTTTCTGCCGAAACAGGAGCTGACGCAGCAAGCCTCGCGTACAAGTCGATTGAGCAAGCTAAGTCGGATGGAACCCAAGTTTTACTCATTGACACAGCCGGCCGCCTGCACAACAAGGGCAACCTCATGGCCGAGCTGGAAAAAATTATCCGTGTTATAAAAAAAGTTGATCCAGAAGCCCCCCACGACTGTGTTTTAGTGCTTGACGCTACTACGGGTCAGAACGCTATTGCCCAAGTCGAAATCTTTCAAAAAACGGCTCCTATTACAGGGCTTATTGTCACCAAGCTTGATGGCAGCGCTAAAGGCGGAGTGCTCGTAGCTCTGACTGACAAGTTCAAACTCCCCGTGCACGCTGTAGGGGTAGGAGAAACAGCCGAAGACTTACAACCTTTTGAAGCTTATGATTTTGCTGAAAGCCTCGTCGGACTGGAAATTGATTGTTGATTTGGAATTCCTATACAAGAACGTTTAAATAGAAACCGCGAAGAGCAACGCTATCTTGAGGTCGACCCTCAATATCGATTGCCAACAACTTGGCTAACCGCAGAAGAGCAAATTCAATGTCACGCGGATCAAAGTGCCCGCGCTGTTTGAGCAAAACTGGTCGTTCTAGTTCATTCCCAGCCTTTCCACTGGCCAGAGTGCGATTTGGGGTAATACCTTTTGCGGTTAATTTTGATTGTTCTATTTTTGGCCCGTCAGCAACCATCTATGAGACCTCTACGATGTTATTCATAACAATGCTCGCAAATTACCCTATCTGTTCAATAGCACCCAATTTAATCAATATTCGTAACTCTTTATTTATATCTCTGTCAGGGAAAGCCTTAGCGAACTCACTATCAGTAAACCAATCCCTGCCGCATAGCCAATCCCGCACCCATGATTCATCACCCAAGAGACTGCGAACGTTTCCCACCTTGAAGGCAGAAATCTTTCCATTAAATGGCATATCATAAGCTGGGAAACTTTCTTGAACGGCAGCATTTTTTTGATGGGTGCGTACCAACTGTTTCGCTTCGCAACTACAGATGATTTCTTCCAAACGCCTACCGAGCTTGGCCAAGTGGGATTTGAGGGCATGTTGCTGATCGTAGTGGGGCAGCGGCTTGTTGAACAAAGGATCATGTTCAAGCTGCGCCTTGACCACGTCAAACACGTTCACACCTACTAATGGTACAATACCGAATGTCAGATGCAAACTAGCCTCACTCGAAGCAATAGCGTCGTGGTACTGACCACGTGGAATGTAAAGAAAATCGCCTGGAGTTAACTCCACTTTCTCAATGCAATCTCCTTTAAGCCTTTCATTTTCCTCAGCACCCAATTTAAACACGTAAGGAGAGCTCGATAAAGGCCTCTCATAAGAGCCTTCATAAAGATTCCAAAATTTACGACCAGCTATCTGAAGTACAAAAACATCAGTTCCATCAAAATGAGTGGCAAACCCCTGGCTAGCTTGCCAGGAGCAATAAATGTTGCACTTAACCTGAGCTCTAAATTGCAGTTGCAAACAACCGGCAACACCCGAAAGTTCTGGTGTGAGTGTATCTGCATGATTGAGTACCAATGTTGCACCATCTTGTAGGTGTTTGTGAATCAGTTCTGGTACAGGACGCTGAATTACGTGCCCATCACGGTCTGTCTCAACCACACAATAAGTTTTTGGGTCTAATGTTGGCCCCTGTTTAGCAAGCGTCAGCAAACGACCCGTCCATAGTGTGCTATCGGCTAACAATTTATTGATTGCATCCCATGAAGCAACATTCTCAAATTTGTTATCATTACCGGAAACATACAGATGAGCCTTCCCAGAATAATCCAATTCAAATTTTTCTCGAGTAATAGGCGAAATGAGGTCGGCAAAACGAGGTATGGTCTTACTCATGGCGTCAACAATCCTCAACAGGACTCTAAAAATCCACGATCCTCAAGCTCACGAAGATCATTCAAAAGTTCTTGTTGCTGTCGTTTTGGAAAAGATCCAAGGATCGTGGCAAGCGAGAAAATCTCAGACTCTTTGGCCCAACGCGCAATCTCAACGGCCCCTTCACCAAGCCCCGCTGGAATCTTAGCGTGCACACCAGTCCTATAGACGCTTGAAACCTTATGACGTGGTAATGAAAATGTTGCGTATTTGGCCAAAGACATTTGAAGGCGCTGAAATTTAGCCACCCGTTTCCCAAATTCATCACTTGCCAATATTTTCCTAGCTTCGCCTGCCAATTCTTGCATATGAGCATCGCTTGAGAGTTCCTGATCATAAAATGGAAGGTCACCACGGAGTAATCCCGAGTCTGTCAAACATTCGCTGATGAGAGAAAAAAGTGCGACTCCATTTGGACGCTGATGAAAAACAGTT